>JBEKKY010000425.1:0-3399 GCA_050010475.1 Acidobacteriota bacterium
AACTCGATCGCCTCCGAGGATTTGTCGGCTCGGGCCGACGTGAGTTCATTCACGATGCTGATATCCAAAGCGCCGAGTTCCGGAGTGTCTGGAATCTTGGAAATGATCCACCTCAGTTGCGGAGCAAGAAATAAGTCGAAGCTGCGCGCCGCCCGCTTATAGATGGAACTGGCATCCTTGTCAAAGGGTTCCGGATTACGCAATGTCGCCTGGAGTGCCGCTTGATCGCGGACAATAACGAATGAAGGCGGGGCGTACTCGACGAAATGAAACTTCGCCGCACCTTCCCGGCCCAGGCTCTCGAGTTCGGCCTGATATCTCTCCCGGAGGGCATCGGTGTTTACTTTTGCCGCTGTAGATCCCGCAATGAGAACGGCGGTTTTCGCGGGCGTTGACTGCGAGCCGGCATTTGCGGGAAGCGACGGGATATCTTTCGGAGCCGCTTCAGGCCGGACCGCCGAACCGGGAGAAGAAGATTTCCCTGTCGGGCGGTGCACCAGTGCATCGACTTCGAACGGAGTGCTGGATTTGAGAGCGAGTCCGAAAGGCTCCCCGTTCAAGTAAATTTCAGAGTGGTTCAGGATTGTTTGTTGCGCGGCATCTTCGCTCAATCCCGGATACCGAAGCCCGTCCGTTTTTTCGAAGACAATGACCAGATTTTCCTGCCCCTCGTATTCATAGCTTCGATTGCGCTTGCGAACGTGATAGCCGATCTCAAAGCCGAATCCGTCAAAAGGGTCGTTTTGCTTGAAATGATTTGGCAAAAGCCGGAGCATAGGCAAAATAGCTTCGTTCAATACGCGTGCGGCACGCTGGTTGGGCGTAAGGGCGTTGGCATCGAAAGCGGCGTTGTAATTCGCCGTTATCTTTAATATCGCTCGTTCATGAAAAATGACGAATTCGAGGCCGCGCCGGTCAGCGCCGGTCTGATCCTTGGGGTCCAATCCGACATAGCGGTTCAACACCAGTCTGAACGGGTACTTCATTTCGGATATGGTTTGGTTGAGGGCAATGAGATTCGAGAGATAGGTTTGTTCGAGCGTTCTTAGCCTGGGATTCTTGATCTCAGCGGGATTTACCTGGGCCGTTAGATCAGGAGGATAAAGAGAAATGAAGGCGCTCAGCATGATCATGGATATGAAGAACAATCGTTTGGCAGTAGTCATCTCTCTCTCCCTGCGTATGGAGATGCCGGCCGAGCGGAAGGTTGATAGGGAGGTTGTGCAATTGCGCGCATGAAGGAGACAACCGCTCGAATATCCTGCTGCGCCAGAGTCATGCCCCAGGGTGGCATCATGGCGGATTTGGACATGGCGCTGCCACCGAGCGTTATTATATTTTGAAGATACTCGTCGCTCAGGCTGTTGAGAGTCGCTCCATCATTTGCCAGGGCCGGAGTCGGTTTCAGATTGGAAATGTTCGAAGGACCGGCCGGCGTTGAGCTGGCATGACACCAGACGCAGTTTGCATAAAAAACCTTTTGACCCTGTGTCTGCTGATAATTGAGCGGAATGTTCTGCTGTGGATTATTCCAATCGGATTCGGTGCTGTAAGCGTTTTCAACCGGGTTCGCTTCAGCGGCGGCAGGTTTCTTCCGGCAGCCCTGAAGCGCGCTGGAAAATGCAATCGCGCCGATCAAAAAGATCAGGTGCCATCTCATTGCAGCCCTCCTGAAGCGGCGGCAGGCTTTGCCTGGCCGTTCTGTTTTAGGGTTAGCAGGTAAGCCGTGAGAGCTTGGATCTCATCAGGCGAAAATGCCCGGTGTGGCTCGATCGTGTCGGGGACAAGCGCCTGGGGATTCTTTAACCAGCCTTGGATCCAGGCCGCATTCAACCAATTTCCAATATTGATCAGGTTCGGCCCCACATAACCTCCGGTCGCGCCGATCGTGTGGCAAGACTGGCACTGATATTTGGATTCGTAGAGCTGCTTGCCTGTGGCGGCCTGTTCGCGAGTGAATTGGGCCGGGTTCGCTGCAGATAAATCGACAAGTTCCGTTTGAAAAGCCATGGTGAGGTAGTCGGCAAGAAGGTTGGCCTCCTGTTCGGTCACATTAAACTGAGGCATGCGGAAAATGAGCGTGGGGCGCAGTGTCTGCGGATTTTTGAGAAAATCCACTATCCAGCGGCGCTGGGCGCGACTCCCTTCCCAGGAGAGGTCCGGCGCGAGCGTTCCGCCATGGCCTGCAAATTTATGACAGATGTCGCATTTGTAACGTTGGTAGACTTTTCCAAACTCCCCGGCGGGGCGGTATTCAGTGTTGGATGCAGGAACAACCAATGTGCCGATTCCAGGAACCGACTGAGGTCCCTGCATGCCAAGAACCGCGGTTATTACAGCGGCCACGTCCCCTTCTTTGAAATGATATTGCGGCATTCGGGCGTTTGAATTCACGGATACCGGATTGGAGGTTTTTGCTTCTATAAACGAGATCAGCGCCCGAGGTATTTTCGAGTCGCCGAAATCGAGCTGGGAAACGGTCTTGGTTCCCTCCGCCGAAAGGTCCGGTCCAAAGTCCTGCTGGCTCTTTATTCCGGAAATAACATGGCAGCTTGAACAGCCCTTTTCCTGGAAAAGGCGTGTCCCCAATTGGACCTCTGACGTTTGTGCTTCTGCCTGCTTGGAAACATCCTTCAGCAGATCAGGATCCGTCAAACGATCCAGCATGTATCGAGTCACTTTATAGAGGTCTTCGTCGGACCAGCCATAGCGCGGCATGAGGGCATGAGGCAGATCAGCCTGGGGATTCCGCAGCCAGGAAATAAGCCAGTCCGTCGTTATCTTGCTTCCAACTTTTGTCAATTCGGGACCGATGTCTCCGCCGATGATTTGCGTCTCACCGCCGCGCACAACGGCGAGCGAATGGCATGTGCTGCAAAACATCTGCCGAAAACGGATTTCCCCCTGGTCCACTGTGTCAGGTTTCTTCTCCCAGGCGGTCAGGATGCGCGCGTCAAATTTATAAGGCTCGATAGGACTGGATTTCCGGGCTCCCAGAAAAACAGAAAGGATTTTTAGTTCATTTTCGTTGAGCCGGAAACGGGGCATGCGCGGCTCTTCTTCATTTTCGTAGCCGTCGACCGTGACATTCCCACTGGTATCGGTAATCGTGCGCGGGTCTTTCAACCATTTGTATATCCACTCCCGGCTGGTCTTATTTCCTATATTTGTCAAGTCGGGACCAAGCATTACCGGGCGTTCGGTCCCCTGGAGCTTATGGCATCCGACGCAATAGAGGTCCGCCATTACATCTCTGCCGCGGTTAAGCTTCGGAGTTTCAGCCATGTTCGAGCGATGGCAAACACCGCAGGACGCCTGAATATATTTGACCGGCACCAGGGGTTTTTCCCATGACAAAGTTGCCTGGTGCGCCTCCTTAACTTCCGTGGCAAGGCCCTG
>JBEKKY010000426.1:0-4455 GCA_050010475.1 Acidobacteriota bacterium
GTCGAATACGTGCCCGCCGGACCATACGTCGCACCCGCATTCCCAGGTGCGCCTGCTGCCAAGGCGCAACCGGGAATACCTCTCCCGGCATACTGCCGCGTAGCACTGGTTCTTACCCCGTCCAAAGATTCCCATATCGAATCGGAAGTGTGGGTCCCAGCCGAAAACTGGAACGGAAAGCTTCAGGTGGTCGGCAACGGGGGCTGGGCTGGAACGATCAGCTATCCCGCCATGGCCGCTGCTTTGAAAGAAGGGTATGCAACGGCTTCCACAGATACTGGGCACAAGCCCAATGACGTCGGAGGCAACGGCATGTTCGCCCTTGGCCATCCTGAAAAACTCATTGATTTCGGATATCGCGCGCTCCACGAAACAACCGTCAAGGCGAAGGGCATCGTTGCAGCCTTCTACAACAAGGGGCCGAAATACTCCTATTACAACGGCTGCTCCACCGGAGGGCGCCAAGGCCTCGTTGAGGCCACAAAATTTCCCGAGGATTTCGACGGCGTGGTCGCCGGTGCGCCGGCGAATCCTCACATCCACCTTCATGCTTCCGACATAGAACGGAATATGCAGCTTAAAAAAGATCCCCAGCATCAGTTGAGCCAGGCCAAACTGGCGACTCTGCACAAAGCCATTATGGATGCGTGTGACAACCTCGATGGGGTCAAGGACGGCCTGATTGAGAATCCGGAAAAATGCCGGTTCGATCCGGGCACGCTTCTTTGCAAGGGCGCCGATTCCGACTCATGTCTCACGGCGGCGCAGGTCGAGGCAGTCAAGATTGTCTTTGGAGATGTCAAAACAAAAAAGGGAGAAATTATCTGGACAGGATTCGAGCCCGGCGGCGAACTCCAGTACACACCCCTGACGGCAAAAATCGATCCGGACACCCCTCCGACGGGCTTTGCACTGGACAGCATCCGCATCCTTGCTTATCAGGATCCGAATTGGGATTGGCGCACGTGGGACCTCGATCGTGATGTGGCCGCAGCGGACGAGAAAGCCGGAGGAATTCTCGACGTACGCACCTATGACCTCAGCGCCTTCAAAGCGCGGGGCGGTAAACTTCTTCTCTATCACGGCTGGTCCGATCCGGGCATTGCCGCCGGCAACACGGTAAATTTTTATAAGAGCGTTCTCTCGAAAATGGGAGCGAAGCAGGATGATTGGCTGCGCCTCTTTATGGTTCCGGGCATGCAGCATTGCTCGGGCGGTCCGGGCACCGACCAGTTCAACAAAATGGGGGCAATCGAACGCTGGCGCGAATCCGCAATAACGCCGGACCAGATCATGGCGACACACGTTACGGGCAGCTCGGTGGACATGACTCGTCCTCTCTGCCCTTATCCCAAGGTTGCGGCATATCGAGGGTCCGGCAGCACGAATGACGCCGCCAATTTCAGTTGTAAGTAGTCGCGAACGGCGCCTGAAAGAATGGTAGGGGCGAGCGGCCGCTCGCCCGATATGTAACCGCGGTGCGGGCGACCGGCCGGTCGCCCCTACAACCAGAGGAAATGCCGATGGACGAGAATCCAGATGCCATGCCGGAAACCGGATCGGGCATTACCGGATTTATTCCGGCAGATATATCCTTGACCGCTGCTGCACAGCAATTCCTTTATCAGACAGGCTCATGGGCAAGGTTCATGTCTGTCATGATATTCATATGGTCAGCCGTTATGGCTTTATCGGGCTTGGGCACGATCATGCTATCGATAGGATCACGGATTCCCTTGGGGCCGAGGCAATTTTCGCTGTTCCCGGTGGGATACACTGCCTTGGGAGCATTTTATATTCTATTTGCGATTCTATACGTGGCGCCTGGAGTTTTTCTTTTCCGATATGCCGGCGCAATTGGAATGCTGAGAATGAGCCGCTCGGCCCAGGCCCTCGAAGATGCCTTCAGGAACCAGAAATCATTCTGGCGTTATGTGGGTATTCTGACCATTATCCACATAGTCCTTGGGGCAATTCTGATCGTGTTTGTATTGTTTTTTGTCTTCCACGCAGGGATCATGCACCCAATGGCAGGAGGAAGCTCCGGCGTCGGTAACGTATCCGGAGTCAGCCCCGGCGCCATTCACCCTCCGGTAGGAGGAGGTTACGGCGCCGGTATTGTCTCCCGAGCCCGTCCCTATGTGGTAGGAAACGGCGTAACGCCGCCTATGGCCCTGGTTCAGCCTCTTCCTGCCTACACGCCGGAGGCCCGCAAAGCGCGGGTCGAAGGTGTCGTTTTGATTAAGGCTGTCATCCGGAAAGATGGCAGCGTAGACAGTTTCGAGGTTGAGAAGGGGTTGGGCTACGGGTTAGATGAGTCGGCAATCAACACAATTGCCCAAAAGTGGCGGTTTAAGCCCGGCACCTACCGCGGCGAGCCTGTCGATGTGCAGGCGGACATTGAGGTATCTCTCAAGCTTTACTGAAAAGATCCGCGGAGGCGAAGAAGTTCTGTTTGTTCCGGATACCAAGGAATCCGGGCTAGCCTTTCAGGAAAGTCCCTTTATCGAGCTCGTCGAATGCCTGGCGCAGTTCTTCCTGTGTATTCATCACGATGGGACCCCTCCAGGCAACCGGCTTCCTCAGCGGACGTCCCGAGACGAGGAGGAAACGGACGCCGTCATCGCCGGCCCGTACCATGACTTCATCCCCATTGTCGAATATCACCAGCGAGCGATTGTCGGCGACCGGGCCGGATGCATCTTTTTACTATCCTCCGCAGTACTGATTACTGAAGCGGATTACTGAAGCGCGTCCCAATTTCCCCCGCAGTACTGATGAAGCACGTCCCGGTCATACGGCAGGCGCAAGCTGGCTGAAGGGGGAAGTTGTGCGAATTTGGACATATTTTTATTCCAACCTGGGGTAAAATCGCACTCGAAGATCCAAGGAAGTAAACAAAAAGTTGCCATAATGCTCTTGATCAGAAGCCAAGGGCAGCTTGGTTGGATAAGCGATTCGAAAAACCGTCTCTAACTTTTCCTATCCGCTCAAGCGCAAAAGAACTAGCATCAGCCTTTAGGTCGGAAGTGCGAGTACCTCGGCCAACTTGACGAAATACGCGTTATGAGCCCAGTTGACGTGAGCGGGGAGTAATTGCCTCGGAGACAGAATGTAGGATACTGAGGGATGGGCCCGATTACCGTTGGCGACCGCGCTACCCTCTCTCTCCACAATTACGCTATTGCTCTGATCCGGGCTTGCCCCACCCACGCTGCTTCAACTCATCAATTGTTGGTGTCAGGGGACTCTTTAGGTCATCGGCGACTGGAATTCTGTAGTCATGGATATTCGCCCAATACTGCTGGACCTCCTTGAGTGTTTCGTCCGGCATCCATGGGGATACCGCGATGCCGATTATGAGGTCCTTCATGTGAACTCGTCGCCGTTTGCAGTTCGCGATGTGGGAAGTTCGTTTGGCGGTAATTGCGAGCTTGTCCGCCCACAGGATCATAACTGCAAACGACAGCTCTCACCTCGTTCTCCCATGCGTAGTCACATCCCTTGGTAAACAGGATTTGGAGGACGTTGTAGCCGGTCATTTCCTCATTCCCATATCGAACCTTGCCTAGGTGCACCTCGTCCAGGAACCCGTCGAGTGCCGCCTTTAAACGGCCGTACTCAGAACGAACCGCGACCCCATACGGTGCGTAGCGATACCACATCCGCAATCTGTTATCGGCATTATAAAGGGTCCAACAACTGAGGTAATAGCACTCGCTGTGAAGACGATTCGAAGCTTGATGGTGATTAAGCTGTAGCTCATCATCAAGGACATATCTGTCTAAGTTTAGGATTTGCCGTAGATAGTCATCGGTTGGCAGACCCTCACTAGGGTCGTCCGTCTTGTAGCAGTCAGTCCTTCGAAAATATAGTTCCTCATTCGCCACCAGGTCGCGGAAATGGGCCAACTTCAAGAATCGCCAAATCTCGTTATCATCGGGCGGTTCAATTTTCTTGTCATGGTCCACTATCGGCATTTTGTTTGCACCAGTCGAAAGCGCGTCAATTCGGCATCCTCCGGGTCAGCGCAGCGCTCAGCAAGTTCCCTTGACCGCGGAATATGTTTGACGCGTTATTTGGCACTTTCTTCATATTCAGCGATCACGCTGTCGCTCATATGGGCCAGGTGTTCTATTTCACTGATGAGGTTCACGCTGTCATAGGAAATGAATGTGCAGCGATCTGACAGCGGGCCGCCCTCAAGTAGCGAGAAAACGGCACGCTTCATCTCACGGAAGACCTTTTCACGACGCTCATCTGGAGCAACGATATGAAGTCGAATAGCCATGTTCGGCTGCAGAGCTAATAAATCGGCCATTCTGAGCAGGCCTGAGAAAACGGCCGTCGTGTGCTCGACCTCAACAGCACGAACTATCGACCTGTGTCTAAGCCAGAGGACATCGATCAGCTCAATTGTTTCAAGGGTCGTGTTTTCGTAGTTCAAGGGCAAAT
>JBEKKY010000427.1:0-3389 GCA_050010475.1 Acidobacteriota bacterium
TTTTTGCCTGCCCTCGCTTCTTTCCAGCCGAATTTCTTCGAACCTTCGATCATGCAGTCCTTCAGTCCTGCGCTGCAGTAAGGCATTCTTCTCGACTGGCTGACATCGGTGAAGTTCTTGAGCCGGAGCTCGAGCGGATCCATCCCGATCTTTTCGGCGAGCATATCCATCATCTGCTCGAGGCTCCAGGCGGCTGTAGGGAATCCCGGAGCGCGGAAAGCTCGTCCGCGTCCGACATTGGTGTATGCGCCGCTCTCGGTCGTCATGACATTGGGACACTTATAGAGTTCCTGCACAAGGAAGCTCACGAAAACCCCAGAGGAATAAGCGCCGGGAGTGTAGAAGTTCGTAAATTGCAGGGCTGTCAGGGTCCCGTCCTTCTTAACTCCCGCTTTTAGCGTCATCTTTGCGTTGGGGCGATTACCCATGGCCAGCATCGTTTCTTCCCTGGTCAGCATCATCTTCACGGGACGTGCGGCCTTTCGAGCCAACAGCGCTGCCATCACCGTGTACTTGCCGAGTTCCAGCTTTGCCCCGAAGGCGCCCCCCACATATTTGCAGATCACCCGGACATTGTTGGAGGGGAGCTTCATCGTTTGTCCAAACGGGATCATGCAGGCGTCATACACCCCCTGGGTGGAATCCCAGATGGTGATCTTGTCGCCTTCCCACTTCACAACGGAACCATGCGTCTCAATCGGCACGTGGAGCTGCACGCTTGTGGTGAAGGTCTCTTCAAGGACAACATCCGCCTCGGCGAATCCCTTGTCCACATCGCCTCTCTTTTGCGGCGTGGGTTTGCCGGTGGAATTCCCTCCATCGAACAGTTTGGGAGCGTCCGGTTTCAGCGCCGATTCTTCATCGATCACGAACGGAAGCACTTCGTACTCGACTTTGATGGCTTTGACCGCATCCCATGCCTGGTATGGCGTTTGTGCAGCGACCGCGGCGACCTCATCTCCCTGGTACCGGCAATGCGGGTCGAAAAGCTTGCTCTGCTGCGGGCCCGGGCCATACCCGACGCTGTACCAGCCCATGTCGGCGCCTGGCGACTTCCCCGTAATCACAGCCACGACACCCGGCATTTTCTCAGCCGCACTTGTATCGACATTTTTCACGAGGGCATGTGCATGAGGGCATCTCAGGGTCGCGCCGTAAACCATGCCGGGCAGAATGACATCATAGGTGTATTCAGCTTTGCCGGACACTCGTTCAAAAGCATCGACGCGCGGAAGTTTTTTGCCCACGATTTTAGTTTCGTTCCAGGACGGCATTTTGTCGTCTGCGGGAGCCGGGGGTTCGAAACTGTCGCGGAGCGACTCTTCAGGCCTGTCGTAGAATGCTGTCATCACGCACCTCCCTTCTGTCTGCGCAACTCGGATGCTTTCGCGGCCGCGTTGAAGATATTCTTGTATGCGCCGCAGCGGCAGAGGTTTCCACTGACGCCGGTCCGGATCTGGTCGATGGTCGGATTCGGATTGCTGCGCAACAGGCCTTCCACCGCCATGATTTGTCCGGGGGTGCAGAATCCGCACTGAAAAGCATCTTCGTCTGCAAATGCCTGCTGCACGGGACCGAGCTTATCCCCTTCCATCAATCCCTCGATGGTCGCGATTTCATGACCTTCGGCTTCGACGGCAAGAGTCATGCAGGAGTAGCGCGGCTTCCCGTCGATCAGCACCGTGCAGGCGCCGCATTCACCTCGCTCGCAGCCGATTTTGGTTCCCGTGAGACCGAGAACCTCACGCAACACATAAACCAGTGACCAGCGAGGTTCCACCAGTACTTTTCTCTTCGAACCGTTTACGAGCAAATCGATCGTGACGGTTTTTCCGGTTGCTTCAATTTCCTGCGCTGCCGCAACCGGAAGCTCTTTGAGCGAAACAGCCACCACGGCGCCTGCGCTTACGGAGCTCAGGAAACCTCTGCGGCTTATTCCCGAATCTTTAGCCATACGAAATCCTCCATTGGGGTTCCTCCAGTGTGACACGATTCTAGCACAGGAACCTTCGAGACTTTGAGTCTTAGAGTCTTAGAGTTGAACCCCAAGACTCTAAGACTCAAAGTCTCGAAGAATTACTACTATTAGGGTAATATAGCGAAACCCAATTTTTCGAACAGGAGTTGTTCTATGTCACGTATTCATAATTTCAATGCCGGACCGGCCGCAATGCCTCAGGCTGTGCTCGAGAAAGCGCAATCGGAATTGCTGGAACTGGCAGGATCCGGTATGTCCGTAATGGAAATGTCCCACCGCTCCAAGGAATTTCAGCAAATCATCGAGGGCGCGGAAGCGGGAATCCGGCATCTGATGGGAGTACCTGAAGAATATGTTGTTCTGTTCCTGCAAGGGGGAGCAAGTCTTCAGTTCGCGATGATTCCGATGAACTTGCGGCGCCCAGGCAAGAGTGCGGATTACGTGGATACCGGGTCCTGGGCATCGAAAGCAGTCAAGGAGGCGAAAGTCGCCGGTCCCACAAACGTAGCGTGGAGCGGGAAAGGGGAAAACTATAGCCGCATTCCAAAATTCAGCGAATTGAATCTCAAGCCCGATGCCGAGTACGTTCACCTCTGCTCAAACGAAACCATCGGCGGAATCCAGTGGAGGGAGTTCCCGAAAACGAGTACAACGCTCGTTGCAGACATGTCCAGCGAGATCATGTCGCGGGTCATTGACGTGAAACAATTTGGAGTCATTTATGCCGGCACGCAAAAGAACCTGGGCCCTTCCGGACTCGCGATCGTAATCATGCGCAAGGAACTCGCCGAACGGGCGCCGGAAAATGTGCCCGTTGTTCTTCGCTATTCGACTCACGCAAGCGAATCCAGCCTCTACAACACGCCGAATACCTGGGGTGTTTACATGATAAAGCTCATCTGTGAATGGCTGGAGTCGATGGGAGGGGTCTCGTCGATGCAGAAGATTAATGAGAGAAAAGCGGCTGCCCTTTACAACGCGATTGATTCCAGCGATTTCTGGCGCTCTCCGGTGGAAAAAGAAAGCCGCTCCATCATGAATGTGGTTTGGCGCCTGCCAAGCGAGGCGCTGGAAGAGCAGTTTGTATCCCAAGCAAAAAAAGAAGGATTTGTCGGACTGAAGGGGCACAGGTCAGTGGGCGGGATCCGAGCCAGCATTTACAATGCCATTACTCCCGAGGCGGTCGATGCCCTTGTGTCTTTTATGAAGCAATTCGAAAAGAAGAACGGATAAAGCGTTCACGCGTTTACGGGTTAACGGGTTTACGCGTTGAACGCGTGAACGCGTAAACCCGTCAACGCGTAAACAGTTTCACATGCTTATCCCACCTACATTCGGGGAATGCAGATGAGCTCCTGCAATTGATGACAGTATACTCATGACAGCTATTTTACAGGGGATCGAAAGCCTT
>JBEKKY010000428.1:0-3384 GCA_050010475.1 Acidobacteriota bacterium
CGCGATGGTCTTAAGGCAATCATCGGACAATATTTCAGTGCCCTCGAGGCGCACAATCCATCGAGCCTTCCGCTCGCTGCCAACGTGAAATTCACGGAAAATGGCGTCGAGATGCCCCTAGGAGAAGGCTTTTGGAAAACCGCAGGCAAAACGCTGCTCAAACGCGATCTGCTCGACACCTATAAATGCGGAACGCATTCTAACGTCGTGATTGAGGAGAGATACACGGCCCCCAAGACAGCGGCCCCGGCCCCCAAATCGGCTTTTTCCGGATTATCGGCGAAACCGCCGGCAGATGGCACGATCCGGCCCATTCTCTACGGTGTCCGACTCAAAGTTGACAATCAAAAGATTACGGAGATTGAATCGTTCGTCGCCCGGGAAACCGAATTCGCATTCAATGCCGCAAACGTGCTGGAAACCAAAGACCAGGACTGGGAAAGCGTCATTCCCGTGGAACAGCGAAGCAGCCGGCTGGCCATGATTGCCGCCGCGGATGATTATTATGATATGTTCGCCGACAAACCCAAGGTGCACACCCCGTTCGCCAGCGTTTGCGACCGCTGGGAAAACGGCTTCCAGACAACCAAGGGAGGAGGAACGATGGGCGGCGTTAAGATGACGGCCCATGACTGCTCTCCGAAGGGCCTGGTTATTACAACCCACGGCCCACGGCGTTTCCTGGTTGATGTGGAAGCGGGAACGGTTGTCGCCTATGTGCATTTCGCGGGCGGCCTGCCGGATTTCCATATGTTCCGGATGAGAGACGGCAAAGTGGATTTGATCCAGGCCGTCATTGGCGCCGGCTCAAAATCAATGGGCTGGCCGATCGAACCGACCTGCAAATAATTGCGCATAATGCCCGAAGGGCCGATTGCGATTTTTTCATGTGGGGCGGCTCTCCAGAGCCGCTCAGCGCGAAGCGTTGCGCAGTTCAGGCCAATCTTCAGAGTGTAGGCAAACTGCGCGGCCTTCGGCCGGGCGGCTCTCCAGAGCCGCCCCACATGAAAGCTTGGGTCAGGCGTAATCCGGGCCGGGATGGCAACGCGTACGCCATTGCAATAGGAGCATTCACTTAAGACGCTCTATATAAGAAGAAAAAGCCCCGAAGGAATCATTCCCTCGGGGCTTTTTTTATCAAAACTATCCGTGATTATAATCTCTTGACCTAACCGCTCCTTCCGCGCCCCCCAGGCCGCCTGATGCGATTGGTATTGCCGAGGCGCCACGAATTTCACGAACCGGATTCGTGAAATTCGTGGCTTTTGCTTTTAGTACATCTCGTAGTTCGGCTTGAGATTCTTGTACTTTGCCACCAGCTTGTCCCAATTCTTCGGCAACTCGATTTTCTTGGTGACAAGGGAGTTCTCGAAAAAGCCGGGGCCCGCACTCCTCAGCAAGGCTATAAACGAGCCCGGCCCGCCGGCAACCAAAATCATAAGACCTCTGTCGATGTCTATTTTCGGAGGACTTGCGCCAGTCGAAGGAATGACGCTCGAACTGTTTGGGCTGCCGTGCGCCGCTAAATACTCTTTGACTTTCTGCTTCGTCCATCCTTCGCTCGACAAAACCTTGGCCCATGAAGGAATAAGAATGACGCTGGACATGGTGCTGGTCGTCATGCCCGCAAGCGTATCAAGAAGCCCTTTTGCGTCCGTCCCGACTGGGACCGTCTGAATGAAAGTGTTGGGAAAGAACACGGTGACAGTGTTGTCTTCTTTTTTAAAGCCGCGCTCGACGCTGAGAGACTCCCAGGGGCTTGCCTCTTCATCCTCACCGATCACGAGGCTGTACTTGCCCGGGTTGCCGATGACGCCCATGTCCTCGACAGCCTTTCTGGCCCCGCCGATGTTCTTGACGATCAGACCGACGGCCCGGCCGATTGCGGCATTCGCGATATTTCCCGGACTCAATGCACCTGAGCTGCAATTGATGTTGATGTCGTTTCGTATCCGACCGTTGATGGCGAGGAAAGGCGCCCACGAACCGGTGCTTACCTCAAATGTGTCAAACCTGGTTTTCGGATCGGCAAAAGACTGCACTGCGGCGATCAAAACCGGCATATAGGTGGGAAGTGCACCGGCCATCACCGCGTTAATCGCAATCTTTTCGATTGTAGCTTTTCCTTTTCTCGGGATGAGCGTTGCCACGATATGGTCCGGCGGCAGATCCGTCCCAGTCATCATCTGAGCTACGGCTGCCTCGGTCGGCGGAATGATGGGCAGACCGTCGGTCCATCCCTTGCTGTAGTAGAACCGGTTTACCTCTTGAAGACTTCCTTTGAATGCGACTCTTGGAGTCTTGCCTGTTTGCTGCTTTGGAGATTTCTCTTCGGGGCTCAGCGGCCTGGTCAAGCCTTCAACCACGTCTTTCATCGCTGCCGCTATGCCCTCTTCTATTTCAGACTTGACGGTGGATTCACAGGCCACCGATTCTCCCACGATTCTGATTCCGGGCATTCCCCTGCTTGATGCAGCTGATTGAGCATCGGTAACAAAACCTTTATTAGCCAGTAGCACGACCGGCTTGCCAAAGTCCTCGATCGCTATTGTGTTATAGGCGAGGAACTTTGTGCAGGACCCTCAGTCACCAACGACGGCAATGGCAGCGTCAAGCCCTTTCGCCCAGGCAATAAATTTCTCTTTGTTCTTCGTTTCGATCACATTGACGTTTGCCTCGGTGTCATGGAAGATGATTGTCTGCGCATCTGGGTACATGGTCCCCAATCTCTTTTGGATTGATTCCGCGATCGGCATAGCCGCCCGCTTGGGATTGACGAATAATCCGATTTTCTTTCCCGCGAGGGTCTGAATTCTCGGGGAAATCCCACGGAGCGGGATCGGATCAACATCCGCCCATGGACTGAGAACTTCAAATTGAGTGTCCGGCGCCTTGGGTTTGGAACTCGCAGCCACTTGAGCCCTGGATGAATCCTGGGCTGCGATGACGGCGAGAATTCCGATAGAAAGCGCCGATAAAAATCTACGCATGGTAGTCTCCTCCTCCTTTCAAAGTTGCTTTGTGCTGGCGCGATTATAATCACGAAACACACGAAAGACACAAAACAATTGATTTCTGGGACGTCGATTGATTGCCCGCCACCTGGACGTATTGCGCGCATATCGGACAGCGAGAAAATCTGCTCAGTTTTCGGGGAGGGTGCCGTAGCCGCACTTTCTGCCGTGGGCGCAGGAAGTCTCCAGTTCAAATCTGGATGCCGTCCTCCGCAAAAAATATTGCACGTGCCGATTGCCGATTCCAGCTATCACTTAAAGGTGGATGCCGACTTCCTGATACGGTTCCCCAGGCCTGTGTGGGCGGATTTGAATCGTAACTTTCCAATCGAGGCGCCTGAGAAAATTAAGCAGATTGTCGGCAGTAAAA
>JBEKKY010000429.1:0-4616 GCA_050010475.1 Acidobacteriota bacterium
TCGAGCGCCGAAGGTGCGGCACAAAATCCAACTTCGGCGAAATTGGATTTTCCAGGGTTAATTTATTGAATATGAAGAACAAGGACCTATTTCAAATATTCCCAATTTCGGAA
The DNA here is from genome assembly GCA_050010475.1 of Acidobacteriota bacterium. Taxonomy (GTDB): domain Bacteria; phylum Acidobacteriota; class UBA6911; order UBA6911; family UBA6911; genus UBA6911. The sequence goes on from JBEKKY010000429.1 coordinate 114, forward strand.
TCGGGGTTTAGCAGAACCTCCATCGCGTCCAGAGACTCTTGCAGCGTCGGGACGGGAACTGAATCGAGACCGGAGACACGGCGAAGGGTTTGACGGGTTACTTCCACGTATCCTTCGAGCCAGCCCAAGCCGTGAAAAGGAAGCGAGCCGCTGGATTCGAGGGGTGTTTTTCTGCGGATCATGGAAGTCCGGGCGCCGGATCCGAACTCAATCTCATCCGGCTGCAAAAATCTCCAGGTTGCCGCACCTTTGGTGCCGATCACGGTATATTCGAAATTGTTTGTGGCGCCGTGAACTGTTTTTGAAATCGAGGCGATTGCTCGTCTGTCTCCGGCAAATTTTAGGAACAGGTGTACGTGCGTATCCCGATGCGAAGCTCCGGAGTTCTGATGCGACGTCCAACCTCTGCTTTCCACCGGCTTTTCGGCCAACAGGTAGAGACAGATATCCACTACGTGACTTCCGAGATCGATAAGAGAATCGGAAGGACCGTTCAAGTTCAGATCATTCTTCCAGGGCCTATTTTCGGGCGCGCCGCTTAAGGCCGCCTGGGCGCTGGACGACTGCCAATAGCGCGACTCGAAACTGAAAACATCCCCCAACTCGCCCGAATCGATCATCTCTTTGATGGTTCTGGTTCCCCACATGACTCGGTAGCCGTGAAAAACCGTCACGGGGATCCGGATGTTCCTGAGGGGAGCGATTTCTTCAGGCCTGACGCAGACGGGTTTGTCGGCTGCAATTGCGTTGAAATGGTGAGATCCCTCGATGATAAGCTGCGCATGAAGTCCGCTGGGATTGGCAATGAACAGGACATTTGTCGCCTGATCCGACCGGTAGGCTGCGGGGGGATCTCCCCTTTGGACAAGGCGGGCCGGAAGAATGTTCAACTCCGGATCCATTTGTGAAGCGATGGCAAGGCTCTTCAGGATGGCCTGGCCCGCCATCCCTCTTCCAACCAGCACCGGAGCAATCGGTTTTTTTCCCATATCAATTTCCTGTTAATAGCTAGCTTCGTGTCTTAGAGTCTTTGAGTCTTTGAGTTGAACTCCAAGAACTTACTTCATTCGGAACGCAGTGCTGAGAGCAGCGGAGAACGAAGCGCCGCAATCACCGCAACAATCGACGAGACCAGACCTGCCGCTAAAACTGAAATCAGAATTAAGCCCGAAACGGCAAAAGGAAAGGAAGCTCCACGGGATTGGAGCGCCGGAATGACCGCCAGGAAAGCACAGCACAGATCGTACCGGAGGTCAGGCCCCAACATACCAATAAAAAATTCTCGTAAAGGATAATACCGGCAAGAGTGCGGGTACGATACCCGACTGCACGCAAGATCGCCAATTCCTGCCGCCGTTCGAGGACGTTGCGCAGCAGAAGGGTTGCTAAACCCATGGTGCCCAAGACAAGCCCAAGCGCTCCGAGTGATTGAAATGTGGACAAATACGCATTTTCTACGCGATGGAAGGCGGATAGTCGTTCCTGGGACGATTCGATTCGGAGCCCCCAGTCCGACAATGCTTCCTGCAAGGGTTCTCTCAATTCGGCCGCTCGAGTCGGCGGGAGATGCAGAAGGAAAAACCGATATCCCTGGTGTTCTGGAAACACACGAAGGAAATTTGATTCGGAGATCAGAAGTTCGCCCTGAAAGATGCTGTCTTTCAACGCGGCAACCAGGCGCAGCCGGACAGGAGTTCCGCTGTCTCCTCGAATGGTCATTTCGCTTCCGACCGAAAGGTGGAGGATATATTCAATAGTATTTGCGTCCGCGATTGCGGGAATGGTCGAATCCCGTGAAGACGCTTCGAGGAGGCGCCAAGGATTGCTCTTCAGATTCCGGTCAATTGATTTCTGAAATGCGAAACGGCCGGCGGCAATAAACGCATGCGGCGCTCCCAGAATTTTCGGTTCTTGCGGCGCATATAAATTCAGACAGCTTGCGTCATCTCCGGGGCGTTCACGGAACGACACAAAGCGAAGACCCTCCATTCTTCCTGGTCCGAGCGCCGACAGCCCTGTGGCGTCACGTCCATCTTCACTATTCAGGTCGTGAACGATTGGAAGGGCGGATTCCGCAATCAGCGGGTAACCGCCGGTTCCGGAATTCGGCTCCAGTGAGATGCTGCGTGAATCATGTCGGAACGCTTCCATTGAAATGATGATGAATATAGCGGAGGCGATCAGAGAAGCGCAGACGAGACTGCGGGCAGGCCGGTGCATGGCGTTTCTAAGCCCAAGGCGCGCGAAGGCGGGCCAACCGTTTCCCCGAATCGATCGGGGCTTTGTCCGGCGCAGGTATCGGCCTGTAGCGCAGAGAGCGGATATAAGCAGGAGGGAACCCGAACTAAAGAAGCCCTCCAGCTGCGATATTTTTCCAGATGCTGAGCCGATCAGAAGCAGCGCGGCAATGAAGGCTGAAATAACGGCAGTCAATCCAAGTGCGCGCGCGCGGCCTGCCCGGAGAGCCGTCGATTCGAGAACACCCGCCAGAAGCCCGCGGGGAGAGTTGCGTTGCAATCCCCTCAGGGTCCACAGGATCGCCAAGACCGAAAAGAGAATTCCGGCGACACTCCCGATAAACAAATCATCCCAGGATACGGAAAAACGGAGTCGTTGTGTCCCGACCGCGCCCACCCACCAGGCGCGCAGCCCAAAAATCATAAGCCAGCCGTAGGCAACCGAACCAACCATGCCCAAAATACTTCCGGCGATCGATAGCGCGATTCCTTCAGAAACAAAGATCCGCCGCAAAAACTGAATCGAAAATCCAGCCGTGCGGAGAATGCCGACCTCGCGCACGCGCTGTTCGATCATCAGCTTGAAAAACAAACCGGAAAGAAGAACAGCCGCAGCGATCAGAAACGAGCTGAAATAGACAAAATACTCTCCGAAATCGGTGGATCCGCCGGAAGCGGCCAGCCCCTGTTCTTTTATGGCCGTGACTGAAAAGCCGAACTGCTGAGGATCCAGCCGACTTAGCAGGTCTGCGGAAAACAGCTGCCGGGCTGAATCCGGGTTCAGCCCACGCGGGACTGCGATTCGAATTGCGGTAAGCCTTCCGAATCGGTTGCCCCAAAGCTCCTGTCCTCGCTCCAGCGTAATAAACGCTTTGGGCGTCGCTTTGTAGCGGTTCCAGAAATCTTCGTCCACCTTCCGGATACGGCCGAGGTCCAACGGGAATGGCGGATCCCACGCACTAATGCTTTGTGCTTCGGTAATTCCAGGAATCTCCGGGGCCAGCGAGGCATTCACGTCTCCGGATCCAGCAACAACTCCTGCAAGGTGAAAGCGGGCCGTGCGTGTGATCAGTCGGCCGGAATCCTGCCAGAGATAGTAGTCAATTTCCACCGGATCCCCGATTGAAGCGGCGAGGTCTTTTGACGCCCAGTCCGTAAGCCAGATTGAATCATTTTCAGCAAGAGGCGATGACTTCGGACAAGCACTCGTTACTCCTGAGACCGAGGCCAGTGCGCCCTTGCCGAGATCGGCGGCGGTGATGACAGAATAAGGGATCTCTCGCCCATTGGCCCGGATAGAATTGGCCAGGTACGCATAGAGCGGAGAGGATTTCATGCCTGTGGTAATTGCGGATTGCAGCGCTGCATGGGCCAGCTCATCATCAATAATAATGCGGCTGCTCTCCAGAGAAAATCCCTGGCCGGATGGAAGATCGCGCAGCTTAAGCCCGAGGTCCTCCAGCTTGCAATGGCTCTTGAGGTCGCGCCTGATGGAATCGGATGCGGTAATTCCTGTGGACATCGGCGCAACGCCGGCCTTTCCGGCAGAAAAGAGGATTGCATTGATTCGGGAGGGCTGTCCCAGATCTTTCTGAAGCCGTTTCAGGGGCACGAAGATGGAAAGAATATTTCCCTGGCTTGGGTGCAGGGCGAATTCACCGAGCTTTCCGGCGTCGAGGATTTCTCGACAGTCCAGGCGAATGGTTCTTCCGATGCTGTCGCGCCGTCCGTAAAGCCACTCTCTTGGAATCGACTGCTGAGTCTCCACCCGCAGCAGCAGGCCGTCACCGGGTCGGATATCTAATTGGTGTGCTAATCCGGATCCTACAAGTGCGGAACGGTCTGCAGGGGGAAGTTGATTCGCAATACCATGAAATTTCCAGAATCGCTCGTCGATGCCATAAACGTTTACGTCCTGCACGCGAACCCGGGTTTTCTCTTGGATGACGATTCCCTTGAGGTAAATGATCGGGCAGCTTTCGGACCGGAACGACAATTGCTCTGCGAGTTTTTCGTCGAAGAAATTGTTGGATGACAAAATGCTATCGACGGATCCGATCCGCTCAAATAGCAAATAACGGAGGCTGTTCCGCACCGATTGTCCGACCTGCAGCGCACCGGATAGCACCGCAGTTGCAATCGCCACTCCGGCTACGATGGCCAGGTTTGTGCGCCAGAAGAAAATCAAATTTCGTATGATGAGTTTTCCCGGCTTCATTATGCACGCTTCTTGTATTGAGCCTTAAATCCCCGGAGGTGAGCTCGC
>JBEKKY010000430.1:0-3372 GCA_050010475.1 Acidobacteriota bacterium
ACTCCAGCCCCTTGAAGATACCGCTCGCCCTCAAACCGGAAACGGAGAACGCTTCGGTCCGGAACCTTTCTGTTCGGAACCTTTCTTTGCTCGCCACACTGTTTTGAGGTACCATTAAAGATTCTTTCTGTGGGAATAATCAGAAATTCAATGCGGGAGACCAATACATGTCCATCAAATACGTTTATTTATTCGCGAACGGAGAATCAGACGGAAATGGTGAAATGAAGGATCTTCTCGGTGGAAAAGGCGCCGGCCTGGCCGAGATGACAAATGCGGGATTGCCGGTGCCTCCTGGTTTTACGATTACTACGCAGGCGTGCAACGCCTACTATTCGAGTGGAGAGCAGTTTCCCGAAGGAATGTGGAACCAGGTTTTGTCGGCTCTAAAAAAGGTCGAGGCTGCGACAGGAAAGGAATTCGGAAATCTTTCGAACCCGTTATTGGTTTCTGTGCGCTCAGGCGCGAAGTTCTCGATGCCGGGTATGATGGACACGGTCCTCAACCTGGGACTCAACGAGGAAACGCTGCAAGGTTTGGCGAGCTTGACATCAAATGAGAGGTTTGCCTTGGACGCCTACCGCAGGTTCATCCAGATGTTCGGCAAGATTGTTTTAGGAGTGGACGGCGAACTTTTTGAACACGCATTGGAGAAGGTAAAGCGTTCCGTTGGCACCAAGATGGACACTGACCTTAGGGCGGCCGATCTCGCGCAAGTCTGTGAGGAATTCAAGAAAATCATCCGAAGCGAAACCGGCTCCGATTTTCCCTCCGATCCTTATCAGCAGCTTGAGGAAGCAATAAAAGCCGTATTCGGGTCCTGGAATGGAGATAGGGCAAAGGCATACCGTCGCCGGGAAAAAATACCTGATGATCTCGGAACTGCCGTCAACGTGGTAACGATGGTTTTTGGCAACATGGGAGACGATTCGGGAACGGGTGTTGCATTTACCCGGAATCCCGCAACCGGGGAAAACCTGCTTTTCGGCGACTATCTTGCCAATGCACAGGGGGAGGATGTCGTGGCTGGCATTCGAACTCCGAAGCACATCGATGAGCTGAAAGAAGACATGCCGGCGATTTACAACCAGTTTGTTGAGGTGGCCCAAAAGCTAGAAAAGCATTATCGCGATATGCAGGACCTTGAGTTCACGGTGGAGCGTGGCAAGCTCTGGATGCTGCAGACCAGGAACGGAAAGCGAACCGGTCCCGCGGGTGTTCGAATCGCTGTCGAGATGGTAAAAGAGGGACTGATTGACGAACGCACCGCGCTCATGCGAATCCCGGCCGGTGATCTGGATCAACTCCTGCATAAAATGGTCGACCCAAAGGCCAAACTGAACGTGGTGACTAAAGGAATCAATGCCAGTCCGGGAGCGGCTTCAGGAAAGGTTGTCTTTACGCCGAAGGAAGCCGAATTGGCGAAGGAAAAGGGAGAGAAAGTCATTCTTGTGAGGCGTGAGACTTCCCCGGAGGACGTTCGGGGAATGGACGCCGCTCAAGCTATTTTGACTTCGACGGGCGGCCCAACCAGTCATGCGGCTGTCGTTGCCCGCGGTTGGGGCAAGCCCTGCATCGTGGGCGCCGGAGACGTCGCGATCAATTACGCGAAGAATGAATTCACAGTCAACGGAACGCGGGTGCGTCGTGGAGATTGGATTACCGTCGACGGAACCAGCGGACAGGTCATTTTCGGACAGGCTCCTCTGATCGACCCTGAGTTGGGCGATGATTTCAAACAGCTGATGAAGTGGGCCGATAACGCCCGCAGCATGAAAGTGCGCGCGAATGCGGACACTCCGGCCGACGCATCCATCGCGCGCAATTTCGGCGCCCAGGGGATCGGCCTGTGCAGGACTGAACATATGTTTTTTGCCGGGGACCGGATTGACCATGTGCGACAGATGATTCTCGGTTCTCTCGATTTCAAACGGCTCGAACGCGAACTTCGCGCATTGGACTCGGAGTTGAGCCGAGGGATTTCTTCCGGCAAGCGCAAAGAACTTCAGGAGACCCGCAAGAAGCTGAAGAAGGAAATGGAAGAGCCGAAGAAGCTTTATAAAGGCGGTCTCAACCAGCTTCTCAAGCTGCAGCGCAAGGATTTTGAAGGGATCTTCCGCGCGATGAACGGTTTGCCCGTCACGATCCGGACCCTCGACCCGCCGCTGCACGAGTTCCTTCCGCACGGCGAGGAAGAGACGCGCAAGCTGGCTCGCAAGCTGAAGGTCAATGCAAAGGGTTTGTGGGATAAGGTGCAGTCGCTCCACGAAGCCAATCCAATGCTTGGCCACCGCGGGTGCCGTCTGGGCGTGGTATTTCCCGAGATAACGGAAATGCAGGCGCGCGCCATCTTCGAAGCCGCCGTGAACGTGCGGAAGAAAGGGATCACCGTACTGCCTGAAGTCATGATTCCGCTCGTCGCAGATGTCAATGAGCTGAAACTGCAGGCGGAAGTGGTCCGGCGGGTTGCTTCCGAAGTATGCGAAATGTCTAAGAGCAAAATCGAATACATGGTCGGAACGATGATTGAACTGCCGCGCGCAGCATTGACGGCGGACCGAATTGCAGAGGTTGCAGAATTCTTCTCTTTTGGAACTAATGATCTGACCCAGACTACGTTCGGCATTTCGCGCGACGATTCCGGAAAGTTCCTTCCCTTCTATATCGAAAACCGCATTTTTAAAGACGATCCGTTTCAGGTTCTCGATCAGGAAGGAGTGGGCCAGCTAGTGCAAATGGGGACGGAAAAGGGACGAAAGACGAGGCCGGACCTTAAGGTCGGGATTTGCGGAGAGCATGGAGGTGAGCCCTCATCGGTGCAATTCTGCAGCCGTGTCGGGCTAAATTATGTGTCCTGTTCGCCATACCGCGTGCCCATTGCCCGCCTTGCTGCGGCACAGGCTGCATTGGGATCCCAACAAACGATCAGTCACACTGCATAAAAAACAACGCCACGGATTCCACGGATTTCACTGATTTTTGTTCGGTTAATCAGTGAAATCCGTGGAATCCGTGGCGTCTTTATAAGCCTTCCAAAAACCAAACAAACTAATCGTAGTATTCCAATCCGAGATGGGTGATTAACTCTTCACCTCTTAAATAGCGCAAAGTGTTTTTAAGCTTCATCAGCTGGATAAACAGATCGTGCTCCGGGTAGAGTTCCGGCGCGCACATCGGGCTTTTGAAATAGAACGAGAGCCATTCCTGGATGCCGCTCATGCCGCAGCGCTGAGCCAAATCCAGGAAAAGTACCAAATCCAGAACCAAAGGCGCAGCCAGAATCGAATCCCGGCAGAGGAAGTCGATTTTAATCTGCATGGGGTATCCCAGCCAGCCGAAGATATCGATATTATCCCAACCCTCTTTGTTGTC
>JBEKKY010000431.1:0-3367 GCA_050010475.1 Acidobacteriota bacterium
GCGCCTAGTGATGTAATTTGCAGCATATGGGGCGAGATCAGGACTCATGGTTCATCCGATGTGGAGCCTCGAAGAGGCGACAGAAAATAGCCCCGGCCGTAAGGCCGGGGTAGGGATTGGTCCGTGAATCGAGCGCCGAAGGTGCGGCACAAAATCCAACTTCGGCGAAATTGGATTTTCCAGGGTTAATTTATTGAATATGAATAACAAGGACCTATTTCAAATATTCCCAATTTCGGAATCGGGATTAAATTCTGTTTATCAATAGGGAAAGAAGCCCATGTTGCTCGCACTTGCACGAAACCTCGAAAAAGCGCTCCTGCACCGGATTGCGAAAAGATACAACATTCATTACGACTCCCTGAATTTTACCATTCCACCCAAGATCGAATTGGGTGAATTGGCCTTGCCGGTTGCATTTGACCTCGCCCGGAAGGTCAAACGCCCGCCCATCGAAATTGCACGAGAACTCGCATCGGATGCCGGGGGAATTGCCGGAATATGGAAGGCGGATGTCGCCGGAAGCGGTTATCTGAATTTCCATCTCGACCGTGGCGCCTTTGCTGCCGAACTGGCTGCAAGCGTCGCTCAACAGCAGTTTGGCCGCGCCTCCGAGCCGGAGGAGACCGGGAAAATTGTTGTCGAACATACGAACATCAATCCCAATAAGGCGGCGCACATCGGACATCTGCGCAACGCTACCCTGGGCGATTCCTTTGTCCGCTGCCTGCGCTTCCTGGGTCATCAGGTGGAAGTTCAGAATTATCTGGATAACACGGGCGTTCAGGTCGCGGATGTGGTCGTTGGACTCGAGCGGATGGAGGGAAAAACTCTCGCGGATGTGCAAGCGGTCGGGGGCAAGTTCGATTATTACTGCTGGGATGTCTACGCCCGGGTCGCGGACTTTTACCAGGAATCGGAAGAAAACCGGAAATGGCGCAGCCTTACGATGCAGGCCGTCGAGGCGGGAAACAATCCGACAGCGGAACTGGCGGAATATGTGGCCATGCGCATCGTCAAGGCTCATCTTGCGACGATGGCACGTATCAATGTCCAGTACGATCTCCTGCCGCGAGAAAGCGAAATTCTGCATCTCCATTTCTGGAACAAAGCCTATCAGCTCCTGAAAGACCGCCGTGCCATCTATTACGTGGACGAGGGAAAAAACCGTGGCTGCTGGGTCATGATGACGGGAAATCCGCAATCCGAACTTTCGCGCGAAGAGGCGGAGGATGATGAAAAAATAATCGTCCGTTCGGATGGAACCGTCACCTACGTCGGCAAGGACATGGCTTATCAGCTGTGGAAGTTCGGGCTCCTCGGTCTGGATTTTCAATACCGGCCTTACGAAACAGCCAACGGCCATCCTCTGTGGGTCACGGCGGCGGAACCGGACTCGCAATCGACTCCTCCGCACTTTGGCCGCGCGCATCGGGTCTACAACGTAATCGACAGCAGGCAGGCATACCTGCAAAACATTGTCGTACAGGGGCTGCAGGCGCTGGGGTTTCACGAACAGGCAAAGAACTCCATCCATTTCTCCTATGAAATGGTGGCCCTGACGGCCGCCTGCTGCGATGAACTCGGATTTCCGCTTTCAGAACAGGACAGGAAGCGGCCGTATGTGGAGGTGTCCGGCCGAAAGGGGCTCGGGGTAAAAGCAGATGACCTGCTGGACGCTCTCGTGCGGAAGGCGCTGGCGGAGGTTCAGGCGCGGCACGCGCTTTCCAACGAAGAGTCGGAAAACATCGCCCGCATTATTGCCGTTGGGGCTTTGCGCTATTTTCTTCTTCGATTTGCTCGCAATACCGTCATTGCCTTTGATTTTAAGGAGGCGCTCAATTTCGACGGTGAGACGGGTCCTTATGTGCAGTATGCCGTCGTGCGGGCCAACAACATCTTCAGGAAGCTGGCGGAATCCGGAGAGGAACCGCCGGGTCCGGGACCCTGTCCGGGTTTTGGAGATTTTCTCGCCGGCGATAATGAAATATGGGAGCTTGTTTATCAGGCGGCCAGATTACCGGAAATCGTCCGGCAGATTGCGCAATCGCTGGAGTTGGGACAACTGTGCAAGTATGCCTTTTCACTGGCGCAAAGGTTCAACCTCTTTTACCATAAGCATCATATACTGTCCGAAACGGATTTGCAGAAACGGCAGCACCTTCTGCTGGTGACGGACTTGGTCCGCAAGCAGTTGGCGCAGGCACTCTACCTGCTCGGATGCGAAGTCCCTCCTAAAATGTAAAAGGGTATGTTCATTTGGCCGTTTGCTTTACTTTTGGCTTTTTTCTTCCAAGCGGGCGATGTTCCTCCGGTTGCCGGAGAGGTTTTTAACTCCGCCGAAAAGGCGCAGCTGGAAAATGCAAAGAATATAGAGCAACGGATCAAGGTGTATACAGCGGCGTCCCGGCGCATCCAGCAAACTTTGGAAGCATCCGTCGACAAAGAGGACTTCCGGACTGTGCCTGAAAATCTAACCCTGTGGATTGCGCTGCTTTCAAAATCCCTGGAAGACATTGAAGCCAATCTCAAATCAAAGAAAAAATCCGGAGCCCTCATCAAATACGAAATCCAGCTGCGGAAGTCGATAACTAATACCACGAGCCTCAAAATCAGAGCTCCCGTGGATCAACAGGATCTTTTCGATTCCTGCATCTCCCAGGCGGAAACAGTGCGAAGGAAATTTGTGGCGATCCTTTTTCTGCATTAGAATTCGAATGCGAAACTTAGCGAAAACAGTCCTGTTCTTCACCATTTGCATTTTCCTTGCTGCTCCGGCCGGCGCTGCAAAAGAATTCCTGACCGGCAAGGAAATCGAAAAAATCCAGGACACCTACGAAATCGATGCCCGGGTCAGGATTTATATGGAGGCTGCGGCTTTGCGCCTGAAAACCGCGGAAGAGAGGCTGACAGGAAAGGAATCTGCGCCAGGGGACCCCTTGGAGTTCTTCACGCCGGAAGATATGCTGGACAGCTATTACCGCATCCTCAAGAGCGTAATGACGAACATAGACGATGCGGCCCGGAATCCGAAACGCGACAATGGCATAACGATCGACGGCCGGGTAATGGTCAATGACAAGCAACGGATCGGAAAAGCATTGAAGCAGCTCAAATCTGAAACGGAAAAGGACCTCGAGGAGCTTTTAATTCTAAAGAAAATAGCAGAAGAGAAGAAAAATGAACATCTGTGGGATCTGATAAACGAGGCTGTCGAGATCACCAACGGGGCGCATGAAGGGGCCGGATACGGTCTCTCCAAGCAACCCTCCCCCGCCGTCAAAGACAACAAAAACAAGTAACAGCGGATTTCCACGGATCTCCGCGGATTGAACAATCGTGGAGATCCGCGTCATCAGCGGTTGGA
>JBEKKY010000432.1:0-3804 GCA_050010475.1 Acidobacteriota bacterium
ATTTTCACCGGCCACACCGGCGGCTGCTGAATATCGACATCTCTCACCGGAACCGCTTCCTTCAGGATGCCGTCCAGTATCTTCGGTTCCGGCTGCGGGACGAAAAACGCCTTACCCCCCAACGCATTCGCATGAGCGAAGAAGGTTTTGAAGTCATCCGTATAGGCCCGGATTGCCGCCGTCATCGGCCCGTAGGCAGGAATACCGAAAATTTCCCCGATGATCTGTTGCACTTCCCTGTCTTTTTTAAATTCCGCCGATTTCGTAGGGAGCCTGCGAGTGGCGATGATTGTGCCTCCGGATTTATAGAAGTCCCGCAGCTTCTGCGCGGTGGCAACCGAAATCGTGCTGCTGCCCGGGACGATGATGACCCGGAACTCCTCGCGGTTTTCACGGTTGTTTAAAACCAATCGCGCCTCCTCAACAGCGCATTTGCTTTCCATGACTTCCGGATGGAGGTAAGTAAAATCGAGGCGCATCCCGCGATAGAGCATTTCGCCGAGTTCCATGTAATCGTTTTCCGGTGCGAGGACGCCCCCTTCTAGGGCGTAATAGAAATTGGGTTCACCGCCGCCGCGCACACCCGGCGCGGGCGGCTCAACTTTGACCGGCTGGGCGAAATTAAAGTCGGCCTGGAGCGCTGCGATCGGATAGAGCACGGCTATATCGGCCACATGCCTGCCGTGCCGGAGGAGGTATTCCATCCGTCCGACATAAGCACCCATATTTGCGCCCATTTGCAGATCGTCATTTGAAGGCCTGCTCCCGATCTGGAGATTCACGCCCATTGCATGCTGATCCATCGCCGTGCGATAAGCGATTTTGGGAGTTGTCTGGCCGGGGAGGTAAGCCGCATAGGTTTCCGCCATCATCAGGGGCCGGTCGAAATTGTACGCAGCCGAGGATACGAGTTTGTATGAAACATTGGACCGCCCGGCCCACCAGATGTCGTCGACCCCGGGAATCTGCTGATGCTTGAATACCTTGATCAGATCACCCTGGACGCCGACCGGATTGCGCGTTTCCTCCTGATCGACATGGCCCGACATCGCGATCCCGTGCACCCCGCACCAGGCGGCGATCCGTCCGAAAAAGTTCTCCGCATACAATTCCGCGCGAAAGCCAAACAGCGCATTGCGCGCGGCGGCTGTTTCCGGGCCGATGTCATACCACAAGGCAGGGTAGTACTTCATCGGAGAGAAACCGTACCGGGTCCGGAAGGCGTGGTTGAAGCCGGGTGTCCAATGGCGTCCGTTCGTGTGGTGCAGCGCCGGCTCGTCGTAGAAACTCATTTTGATCACAGTTCCGAAAAATTCCTTGAGGTGGTCATAGTAGGCTTGATACATGATCTCGATCAGCTTATCCACCGCTTGCGGGTCCAGGTAATCACACAGCCCGCGTCGAAGCGCAGGATCCAGATAGAAAAGCATGACCTTCCACCTTCCGGACGGAACCCGGCAATCGATCGCAGTCCTGCCCGGCAGCCGTTTATCGCTGATATCCACGCAATCCAGCGTGTCGAGATTCATCCGGACGGCCCCGATATAGATGCCGTTGGCAATAGGCGCCTGCAGTTCCACTTTTGCCGGCCCTGTTACGTCGCGTTCGACTTTCTCAAGGCTTTTAGCGACCAGCTGCGGATATTTGGCGGCGAATTGCCCTCCCGCCATGCCTGTCGGGAATTGCTGTTCATCGTATAAGACATCCAGTGGAAGATTGCCTTTCAGTCCTCGTTCGATTGCCAGCCTGTATAAACGGAAGTACTCATCGCTGAGGTAGACGACGTTGCTCGGGTCCCCCGGTCTCGCGCCGGTCGAGGTGATCATGAATCCGCCGTACGAGTTTGAATGAATGGCCTGATCCACCATTGTATTGACGATGTCATCCGAGATGTTGCCGAGGCGGAAGTCCAGCCAGGCGTGTCCGCGAAACTCGGTCGGAGGGTTTTGAAAAACCGAATACTCGACCTTGAGGTCCGGGGCGGAGGGCACATTTTGCGTCAGAGCCCAGCCGACAGACAGCGCAACGAACGCCGGAAGCAAAAACAATCCGACTGAAGGCGATTTGCGGAATATCCAGGTCTTTTTCACAGGCGCGCTCCCGTGCAGAAAAATCGTCTGTCCAACATTCTCATCCAAAGGCTGCGATCGGCCAAACAAAAAAGCCGGGGAGAACAATGACGAGATTCGGTGATGAAGGGAGTCGAGCAATTCGAAGGTGCAAAGAGGCAAAAACCGGACCCGCCCCATCCAGTCCTCCGCTAAAACCATATCGGATAAAAGTTTTTTGTAGGCGATTCCCCGGCAACTGCGTTCTCGTAGGGTATGTGTTTCACAAATAAAAGAGGGAGCTGTGTCAATGGCCTACGATTACGACGAAATATTTTCCACGATTAACAAATTCATTTTGGAAAATCCCATGGTACCTCTTTATCGGCTTTCCCAACGTCTGGAATGCAGCCATCCGATCATTGAAAAGGCGGTTTACCTGAATACATCTCTCTGTTTTCGGGACTATCGAAAACAGAAGCTGTTCGAACGAGTTCTGGTTCGGGTGAAAGAAGGCCGTACCGCAAAAGACATCTCAAAGGAAATCGGCTACAAGTGGCCCGAGCATCTTTGTCGGTTCATCAAAGATTACACGGGCCGCACTCTTATGCAGCTCAAGAGAGAATCCAGAGATACATTGATACGGGAACAGGCTGTCCCTATATTTCCTCTAGGAACAATTCCCAACGGAAAACGCTGAACCGGGAACGGGGAACCAATTGCGGACATATCCCCCAGCGGTAAACGTGTGGTAGACTCGCCGGCGTACCGCTATGGATTCAGGGGGAATCATGGCTGAGAGCAGAACCCGTCAATACATAATCACCGAAATGAAGCTTCCGGAATACAAGCAAAAGAGCGACGCCGCATATCCGGGTAAAGCCAATCACATCGCCTGGCTGGACAAAAATACCATCCCGGGGGCTTTCTACATCGAGTGCCTCTGGTTTCAGGAAGGAGCCGATGTAAACCGCGTGGAAGCGCACACTCATGATTTTGATGAGGTGATCGGCTTCTTTGGAACGAATCCAGCGGATCAACGCGATCTCGGAGGAGAGGTCGAGCTGTGGCTGGATGGCGAGAAACACATTCTCACCAACAGTTTCATCGCCTTTGTGCCGAAAGGAATGGTGCATTGTCCCCTCAAAATCAAAAGGGTTGACCGGCCGATTTTTCATTTCACCACCGGGCCGGGAGGCAGCTACACAAGGATTGCGCCGCCTGAGAAGTGACGAGCACAAAAAGAAAAAAGACCGACGCTTAGGCCCCGATTTCGAAATTGGAGATGACGCAATAAAAAGCGCCGAAGGCGCGACGCTGACGCAATAAAAAGCGCCGAAGGCGCGACGCGGCGAAGCCCAGGGTGCAGGAGACTGCAACAGCAGGCTCCGGAACCCTGGGCATAGAGGGGGCCCAGTGGAGCCCTGTAAGGGCGACACAGGCTTTCTGTGCCGCCCTTACAGGGCTTTAACCGCTTCAACTGCAACCCAGGGCGAAGGCCGTGCGTGGCCTTCGCCCTGGGCTCTGCTGCGTCGCTCTTGCAGCGCTAAAGTCGAAGTGAGGACAGATGGCGCGGCACAAAAGGCAACTTCGGCGATGTTTGATTTTCACAGGGCAATCCCCTGAAAACGAACGAGAACGATCAAAGCTGAACAACACCAATTTCGGAATCGAGGTTAGGTAGACGCCAGCAGGCGAAACGCATCCGGCCGCGGATTCATCCGTGCGAGTCCGTGGAAATCCGCCTTTGTGAACA
>JBEKKY010000433.1:0-3363 GCA_050010475.1 Acidobacteriota bacterium
ATTGTTGTGGTGCATCGATCGGACGGCAGCGGCACCAGCTACTGCTGGACGGATTATTTGTCCAAAGTCAGCGATGAGTGGAAAACCAAGGTTGGCAAGGGAACCTCGGTAAACTGGCCTGTTGGTATTGGGGGCAAGGGAAACGAAGGCGTTTCCGGCCAGGTCAAGCAGACGGCAAACTCCATCGGCTATGTGGAACTGATCTATGCGATTCAGAATAATCTTCCCTACGCCCACGTCAAGAATGCAGCCGGAACCTTTGTTAAACCGGACCTTTCATCGACCACTGCGGCAGCCGCAGGCGCAGCCAAGGACATGCCCGACGACTTCCGGGTATCCATCACCAACTCAGCCGGCCGCGGCGCTTATCCCATCGCAACCTTTACGTGGCTGCTGATCCCGGAACAAATTCAGGATGCGGCAAAACGCAAAGCCCTCAAGGAGTTTCTGAGCTGGATGCTGGGCTCCGGACAAGAAATGGCCGAAGCTCTCAGCTATGCCAAGCTGCCCAAAGAAGTCGTGGCTAAGGAAAAGAAAGCCATAGAAAAAGTGAAATAAGCATTATGGAAGTTCCGATAGTAGTCGGTCCGGATGCCCGCCCCGCGGGGCGGGCATCCGGTTTTGTTGGCCCCTTAAGCCGTATTCTGAACGGAGACCGCCTTGCACACGGGCTGGTCTTTTGCTGTGCGGCTTGCGTCATCTTGCTGACGGTTCTGCTCGCCTATGAACTTTGGGCCAATTCGGCATTATCGCGCATGCAGTTTGGTTGGAGCTTTTTATTTAACAGCACCTGGGATCCCATCGCCGGAAGGTTCGGCGCCCTGCCGTTTATCTACGGCACGGTAACTACCACGGCACTGGGACTTCTGTTCGCAATCCCTCTCGGCATCGGGGCTGCAGTCTTTTTGGCGGAGCTTGCACCCCCGCGGATTTCCGATCTGATGACCTTTCTTATTGAGCTGCTCGCAGCTGTCCCGAGCGTGATCATCGGTCTGATCGGAGTTTTTGTCCTTATCCCCATCCTTCAAAAGATTGTGCCGGCGTTACAATCAGTTCTCGGCTTCCTCCCTATCTTCTCCGGACCTTTCTACGGCGTCAGCATCTTTTCAGCCGGTATCGTGCTTGCCTTCATGATCCTTCCCTTCATCATCAGCATTTCGCGCGAGGTATTGCTGGCGGTGCCTAGAGACCTGCGCGAGGCAGCTTTGGCATTGGGAGCGACAAGGTGGGAGTCGACATGGCACGTCGTTATCCCATTCGCGCGCACGGGAATTATCGGCTCGATATTTCTTGCCATGGCGCGAGCGCTGGGCGAAACCATGGCCGTAACCATGGTCATTGGAAACAGCCCTAAGATTATGGCCTCGCTGTTGGCGCCCGGATATTCCATTGCTTCCGTCATTGCAAATGAGTTTACCGAGGCTACAGGCGACCTGTACCTCAGTGCGCTGATCGAACTCGGGCTCGTGCTGTTTTGCCTGACGATTGTGATTAATGGAGCCGCCAGGTTGCTTATCATGATGACAACGGCAAAGGGGGCCAAGTGAAGAAGCAGCTCTCATTTCGCAGAAAGGCTGTCAATGCAATCATGCTTTCGGCGACTGGTGTCTGCACGCTTTTGTCGATAGTCGTGCTTTTTTTCATTCTCGGTTTTCTGCTGATTCAGGGCGGCAAATTTTTAAGCTGGAATTTTTTCACGAAGCTGCCGGCGCCGGTGGGAGAAACCGGCGGCGGAATGGCAAATGCGATTGTCGGGAGCGGCAAAATTCTCCTGCTGGCGACTTGTATCGGAGTGCCGATTGGTTTCCTCGCCGGCGTCTACCTTGCCGAATATGGCAACGCCGCGTTTTCATCCGTGATCCGCTTTGTGACGGACCTGTTAAACGGCGTTCCCTCCATCGTGATGGGGATTTTTGTCTACACGCTCATTGTCCTGAAAACGAAACATTTCTCTGCATTTGCCGGCGGGGTCGCGCTTGGCATCATGATGATACCCATCGCCCTGCGCAGCACCGAGGAGTTTCTGCGTGCCGTTCCTGTATCACTGCGTGAGGGGGCAATGGCGCTCGGCGCAGCCAAATGGAAAAGCATCGTCACCGTGATCATTCCTGCTGCCATTAGTGGAATCATATCCGGCATGATGCTGAATTTAGCGCGCGTAGCGGGAGAAACGGCGCCCTTGATGTTTACCGCCTTGAGCAATCAGTTCTGGAGCCCCGGCTGGAATCAGCCCACCGCAAGCCTGCCCTTAATGATTTATACCTATGCCATCGCGCCCTATCCGGACTGGCATCGCCAGGCATTGGCTGCCGGTTTCGTACTGCTGGCAATGGTGTTCATTGTCAACATTACCGCCCGATCCATCGTTGCATCTGGAATGTCACAAAAATCGAGACTATAAAACCGTGAACCCAATCTCTAATAGTCAAGCTATGGTGAAGTCAGAAGACCCGCAGCTCGTGCAGAAGGCGATCGCAGAGGGCAGCAAAACCGAGACTCCGGAACTAAACGGCAGTCTCAAGCTTAAAGTCTCCAGCCTCAACTTTTATTACGGAAGCAACCAGGCGCTGTACGAAATCAACCTCGAAATCCCGGCGCTCAAGACAACCGCTTTCATAGGGCCCTCGGGTTGCGGAAAATCAACCTTTCTCAGGACGTTCAACCGCATGAACGAAACCCTCCGCCATACACGCATGGAGGGTGAGGTTCTTCTTGACGGCGAAAACATTCTCGCCATGGAAGTATCTCAACTTCGGCTGCGCGTCGGCATGGTATTCCAAAAATCCAACCCGTTCCCCAAGTCGGTTTTCGACAATGTCGCCTATGGACCCAAGGTCAACGGAACAACGCGAAGGTCGGATCTCGAGAATGTCGTTGAAACAAGCCTGAAACGTGCGGCATTGTGGGATGAGGTGAAGGATCACTTGCACAAGTCGGCCCTTGAACTTTCCGGGGGACAGCAGCAACGGTTATGCATTGCGCGGGCCATGGCGGTAAATCCGGAAGTACTCCTTCTGGACGAACCCTGTTCCGCTCTGGATCCGATCGCGACCGCCAAGATCGAGGAACTGCTGTTTCAAATCAAAGATTCCTGCACGCTTGTAATTGTTACTCACAACATGCAGCAAGCGGCGCGGGTTGCAGATTTTACCGGATTTTTCCTGCTGGGCAAAATGATTGAATATGACACGACTAAAACCATCTTCGAAAGGCCAAAGGTTCAGGCGACCGAAGACTATATTACAGGGCGGTTCGGTTAGAACTCGCCGGAGTAGGGGGCAGATTGCGCCACTTTGATCAGGAATTGGAACAGCTGAAGGTCATGCTGCTCGAAATGGCATCTCTTGTCGAAGCTGCAGTACA
>JBEKKY010000434.1:0-3349 GCA_050010475.1 Acidobacteriota bacterium
GCCGTCAGCAAGGGCTGTTCGTAATGAATCCGCGCACATCGGAATCGGAATCGTTATCGGGATCGCTATCAAGATTCGAAAAAGCGATTACGATTGCGATGGCGATACCGATTCCGATACCGATGGATTGATGGATCCCGAAGGTTGACATCCCAACTTCTGCCCAATAACATGGATTGTTTGCCTGCCGGGGAAATTCAGCATTGAGTACAGAACAAAAAGAAGCCATTGTCGTCAGAGGCGCAAAAGTCCATAACCTGAAGAATATCACCGTGGAGATTCCCTTGAATTCCCTGACCGTAGTGACGGGAGTCTCGGGCAGCGGGAAAAGCAGCCTCGCATTCGACACTCTGTACGCCGAAGGACAGCGCCGCTATATCTCCTCGCTATCCGCTTATGCACGACAATTCCTGGAACGTATTGACCGGCCCGATGTCGATGATATCGAGGGCATTTGTCCGGCATTGGCAATCCGACAAAAAAACTATTCGCGCAATCCGCGATCGACGGTCGGAACTGTTACGGAGATCAACGACTATCTGCGACTGCTGTATGCGCGGATCGGGACGACCTACTGTCACGTGTGCGGCCGGGTCGTGGAGAAAGATACGCCTCAAAGCATTGCCGACTTCGTTATGTCCCTCCCACAGGGGCAGCGGCTCTATGTCTGCATGCGGCTATCGCTGGATGCGCCGGGCCGTCCCGCGGGAGGCGCTGCCCGGCGGCTGCAGAAAATTCCTGCGACCGCGCCAAAGCCGGAAGATCGGCTTGCGGTCATTCTGCCAGGATTGCAGCGACAAGGATATGTGCGCCTTCTCATAGGCAGTGAGTTGGCGGACTTGTCCCAAGCGGTCGAGACGCTGCGAAAAAGCAGCACCAAAGAAGCCCACGTAGTGGTGGACCGGCTGGTCGTCCAACCGGATATCCGGAAGAGGCTCGTCGATTCCATCGAGGTTTGCGGCCGGGATTCCGAAGGGCATATTGAACTGCTTCTCATTTCCGACAATCCCGCCGACACCGAGCGCATGCTCGAATCCGATCATCCTGATACCCGATGGCTGCGCCATCCCGCCGGGACTCTGGTCAAGTTCAGCGAGGCGTTTGAATGCCAGCTTTGCCATGTATCGTACCAGGAGCCTGAACCCAGGCTGTTTTCGTTCAATAATCCTTATGGCGCCTGTCCCGAATGCCAGGGCTTTGGCAACACTTTAACCATCGATCTTGACCTCGTGATTCCCGACAAGTCCAAGAGTCTGGCGGCAGGAGCTGTGAATCCCTGGACGAAGCCTCGCTATCGCACCATTCAGAACCGTTTTCTCCAGTTTGCCGCTCGTGAGCAAATCCCGGTTGACGTGCCGTGGGAGGAATTGCCGGAAAGCTCGAAAGAAAAAATTATCAACGGTTCCGGAAGTTTCCCGGGCATTCTGGGCTTTTTCGATCATCTCGATCAGAAGAAGTACAAAATGCATGTCCGCATTTTCATCAGCAGGTATCGGGGATACGCAACCTGCCTGGCATGCCATGGAGACCGGTTGCGGCAGGAGGCCCGCGACGTCCGGATCGGCGGCAAGTCAATCACCGAAGTCACGCGGATGACTATCGCTAAGGCCGCCGAATTTTTTGCGGATCTCGCACTGCCTCCCCAGCAGGTTTCAATCGCTGAAAGGATTCTGGCTGAGATTCGCCATCGGATTGACCTGCTTGTCCGGGTCGGGCTGGATTACATTGCACTGGACCGTCTTTCTTCGTCTCTTTCGGGAGGCGAATCGCAGCGGATTCAACTGGCAACCTCTCTTGGATCCACGCTGGTCGGAGCGCTGTATGTTCTGGATGAGCCGAGCATCGGGCTTCATCCAAGGGACAGCAGGCGCCTGGTGGAAATTCTCAAGAATCTGAAAACTCTGGGCAACACAGTTGTCGTAGTGGAGCACGATGCGGAAATCATGAAGTCCGCCGATCACATTGTCGACCTCGGCCCCAGGGCCGGGGAACACGGGGGCGAAGTGATTTTTCAAGGAAGCTATCCCGCTCTTCTCCGGGATCCAAAATCGCTGACGGCCCGCTATCTGAAAGGGGAGCTCCGGATTCCGGTCCCGATCTTCCGGCGTAAGCGGGATGGGAAAGGGATCGAGATCCTGAACGCATACCGGCACAATCTGAAACATCTGAACGTCAAAATCCCGCTCGGAATGCTCGTCTGCATCACAGGTGTCAGCGGCAGCGGAAAATCCACGCTGGTGCATGATGTTCTGCATGCCGCCATTAAAAAGGCCAAGGGCGAGCTTAAGGAATCGCCGGCCGGGATCGAGACAATTCGGGGGGCAGAGCTTATTTCCGATGTCATACTTGTGGATCAATCGCCGATCGGGAGAACGCCCCGATCGAACCCTGCGACCTATACGAAGGCGTTTGATGATATCCGCCAGATCTTTGCCGAAACCCGCGACGCCTACAGCCGCGGTTTCGGGCCCGGACACTTCTCGTTCAACCTCGACGCCGGCCGCTGCCAGACCTGTCAGGGAAACGGGACGGTGACGGTCGAAATGCAGTTTCTGGCCGACGTGGAGTTGACTTGTGAAGACTGCAAAGGGAAGCGTTTTAAAAGCGCTGTGCTGGAGGTCCGATACAAGTCAAAGAACATCGCAGAGGTACTGGATTTGACCGTTCATGAGGCGATGGAATTTTTTGCTGGCAAATCCTCATTGATCCGGAAGCTTCGTGTGCTCGAAGAGATCGGACTCGGCTACCTCAGGCTCGGACAATCCGCCACATCCCTGTCCGGCGGCGAAGCGCAGAGAATTAAACTGGCTTCCTTCATTTCGCGCTCGACCGCCAAAAACACCCTCTACGTGTTTGACGAGCCGACGACCGGACTGCATTTTGACGACATCAGGAAACTGCTTGCGGCCTTTGACAAGCTCATCAACGCCGGAAATTCCCTGGTGGTGATCGAACACAACCTTGACGTCATTAAAACTGCCGACTGGGTAATTGACCTTGGTCCGGAGGGAGGGGATGCCGGCGGCCAGCTCGTTTTCGAAGGCACGCCCGAAGAACTGGTCGATTGCGAGAAGTCGCACACTGGCCGGATCCTTCGCTCCTATTTACGTCCTCAAAAATCGGCATCGGTATCGGAATCGTAATCGCGATCGAGATTCGAAAAGCCGACGCCGATTCCGACCTTAGCCAAATCGTCAATCGTAAATCGGTTGAGGAGGAATAAGCCGCATTTTGGGGAAATCGGCGTTTGGAATTTCAGATAACTGCAGCTTATGTAACCTGCCATTTTCCCATTTGGCCGTTCATTCCGGCGCCGCGCGCGATTGTACCAAAGGTCGGCGTAAAATAG
>JBEKKY010000435.1:0-3341 GCA_050010475.1 Acidobacteriota bacterium
CGCGCCTATTTGATTGATCCATCCTTTCAAAACTCTGCCGGGATAGGCGCTCAGCCGGATATCCGCATACTCTCCCTCGTGGACTTGCTGCAAATCATTCTCGTAGACATCGCAAATGATCCAGACTCTGGAGAGGTTGGAGATGGTCAAAGGATTGGGCGATCCGAATGCCTGCACTGACGATGCGTTCGTAATCTGCTGGTCCGTAATCACGCCGTCAACCGGCGCGTAAATCTTCACGATCCCGGTCGGGTGGTCGGGATCAGAGCCGAGAAGCCGGAGACGCTCCTCCGCGGTTCGGACATCGACTTTCGCGTTGTCCTCCGCGTTTTGGGCGATCTCGAGAGCACTTTTCGGAATCGCGCCATGATCAAAGAGGAGTTGGGCTCGATCCAACTGGGTTTTCGCCAGCTGCTCATTTTTGACATTCTTTTGATAATCGGAGAAAGCGCCGGAAATATCCGAGCTTCTGACGCTGAATAGAAGCTGTCCTTTCCTAACGGTGTCGCCAAGCCTGGCGTTGATTTCAACCACCTTGCCCGTGGCCGTCGAAATTACGGGCACCTGGCGGGAAATATCGGGGCTGATGACGCCGGTCACATTCAACTCCGGCGCAGTTTCGATCTCGCCCGCTTTTGCCAGCAGGAATTGTTCAGGATGGTCCACTTCAAAGCTGCTGGAATCCAGCTCCGTTTCCACGGTCGCCGGACGCGGACCGGTGCCGCTCTGATGATCGGAATCGGCTGCAACCTTCCCGTTGCAGCCGGCGACTGCAAGAGCCAGGCCGGAAAGGAGAACTGATTGAAGTAGCAATGGCCGATTCATGGCATCACCTCGCTGGCCACCGCCAGGTTCATCTGAGCGGCAGCGGATAAATAGGAACCAATCAGATTCAGGTACGCCAGCTTTGCGTCCCGATACGATTTTTCGGCATCCAGATAATCCAGCAGGGAAGAACCTCCGTTCTTGTAGGAGAACGCGACCCGGTCGCGAACATCTGTCGCCATTGGCAGGTACTTTTCCTTATAGGGGCGCAGGAGATTCAGCGACTGCACGATGGTGTAGTAGGCGGAATCGATATCGCTGAATACCAATGCCTGGGTCGCGTCGCGCAGCCTTTCGTTGCGACCGATATCGATCCGGGTCCGAGCCTTCTCGCCCTGGTTCCGATCGAAGATGCGCAAGGGAATACTGACGCTGAATCCCATATACGCAGGGATCGGAGGATTCCGCGCGAAATCGAAGCTGAAGGTCGGATCGGTCGATCCATTCGCAACCGCAAGACGATGATTGGTGTTGGCCAGGTCTAGCAACTGAAAGGCGGCTTTCAGATCAGGCCGGGCCGACATGGCAATCGTTCTGAAGTGTTCCAATGCAGGAAGCTGGTCGGAGAAGTCGAATGGTCCGGTCACATCAAACTGTTCAATCGGGGTGCGGTCGTTGAGCAGTTGAAGCAACTGAATCTTGCTGGTGCGAAGCTTTACCACCGCTGCCTCGAAATCGGATTCGAATTGCACGCGCTGCAACTCGAGGCGATTCAGATCCATGAGGGCCATGTCGCCCGATTTGAACCGGATTCGATTTACTTCGAGCTCGCGGTCCCAGTAGTCCAGGTTTTCCTTGGCGTTCTGCATCACCGCCTTGGCCTGCAAAACCTGGACAAAGGCATTCCGGAGCGTGAACGCCAGATTCCGCTTCTGGTCGGCATAATTGGATTGAGCGATCGCCGTCGCTTCCCTGGCGCTGTCCTGCCGCAGTTCCCGCTTGTGGTCGCGTTCGTGCAGATAACTGACGGATGCAAACGGCAGCGCATTTGCAAAAGGGCGATAGACATCCTGGCCGGACCCGCTAAGGGAGGGCTGATTCGTAAGCGGGTCGATCTGGTCGATCGTTCCCGTCAGCACCGGATTCGGGCGTAGATAAGCCGTCGTTTCGTTTGCGCGGGCTTCGTCAATTGCCGCCTGAGCCGCCTTCATCGTCGGATTCTCGGCTTCGAATTTTTCCCTGATCTGTTCCCATGTGAAGGTTGTCTGAGCGGAAATCCCGGCGGCCGTCAACATTGGCATCAGAACTGCGAAAAGCGCAATCTTCAGCCCCCAAAATGATGCCCGCCCTTCGAGATCGTCGTCTGGAATCTTAAAAATAGGTTTTTTCATTGGTCCCGCTTCTTTAATCACTCCAATTCACATCCAGGAGCTCTTCATTTTGAATCCATCCGGCCAAGAGAGACATCCTATCTTTCAACCAGGCGGAAGTATCTTTTGGCCAGTTCATGAGCCGGATTGTTGATGATCTGTTCTATACACACAAGTTACGGGCAAAATGAGAGGGTCTTTATGCATATTGAATCCCAGGCGCCAAGAGTCTACCATCGTTGTTTATCAGACACGGCTCCCAGGTAGAGCATCTACGAGTTTTACCGCCGGCCAGGCTGCTGTATAGGGGGGTTGAAATTATGGCCGAAGGAATCAGGGTTTTGCTTGTAGACGATCACAACCTCTTCAGGGAAAGCCTTGGACGTCTTCTTCAGGCCGAGCCTTCAATCAGGGTGGTCGGAAACTGCGGTTCGGTGAAAGAAGGGCTCTCCATTCTGGAGAAGGAAACGGTGGATGTCATCCTGCTCGATTACGATTTGGGCGACGAACACGGCATGTCTCTTCAAAAGGAGGCAGCCCGGCGGGGATTCAAGGGACGCGTCATCATGGTCACGGCGGGAATGAGCGATCAGGAAATGGTCAATGCGCTCGAAAACGGAGTATCCGGAATTTTCTTAAAAAGCAATACGCCGGCTCATTTGGTGGAAGCGATTGGCCGGGTGATGCGTGGGGAGCCATGGCTCGATCCCAAGGCGATGAAGGCGGTGATTTCCTTGGCCGTCGGCAAAACTCTACAACAGAATGAGCCCCAGCCGTTGAGCGAGCGCGAACGGGCAGTTTTGAAAGGAGTGTTCGAGGGGCTGGCCAACAAGGAAATCGCGGCTCGGCTGAGCATTTCGGAGAGTCTGGTAAAAGCCGTTATTCAACAGCTGTTCGACAAAACAGGTGTCCGGACCCGGGGGCAGCTCGTACGGATTGCGCTCGAGAGGCGTGAACTTGGATGGATTTAGGTTTCAGGTAAGCCCCGCCATTATCATGCGGAGCGCTTACGAAGTATCGTCCTTCGTTAGAATCAGCAACTTTCAGCACCCCGCCGACAAGTGCTTAGCGTCCCGCTAGGGACGCATTGGTTCCTCACGCGGGCGCTCTCTCCCCTGAAGTTTCCGGCGAGACGCGGAAGCCGCGCACTATCCGCGTGCCATCTTCCCCGTTTTCTCCCATTCACTTCAAAGGAAAGAGTCCCAT
>JBEKKY010000436.1:0-3773 GCA_050010475.1 Acidobacteriota bacterium
TTCGCCGGATTGAGGCCAATATGGTTTCACCGCCGTATGGGATGAACTCCGGATGGAGCAGTTGGGAAGATGGATTGTCCAGCGCCGCGCGGGATGCAACCAAAACCAGCGGCAAGTAGAATTTCACATCTGAAGTTTGGGAAGCATTCAAAGCATCCGGATGGAGGTAGGTGGATTGCATAAGCTCAAGTTATCGGAAGGTGAAAACCGCGATTTCCAAAGCAGGATGCAGCTCATTCGGCCTATCCGCCAATCTGTAACCTGAAACTTGTAACCTGTAAACCTGCAATCAATTGAATAAGCGCCGGTTCGCATCCGCAACTGTTGCAGCGAAGAGAGAAGACCCGGCTATAGGGGACGGATCAGGATGTCCTGGAGCGTTCTGCGCGGGGTGTCCAAAGGGGCGTGCGTTGTATGGCCCATGGTCAGGACGTAGAAAATCAGCAATCCTTCCGGGATGGCAAGCACCGTGCGGAGCGCCTGCTGATCGATTAATCCGATGTAATTTGTTCCCAGACCCAGCTCCGTAGCCCGCAAGACCATGAACGCTGAGGCGATGGAAACATCACGCATCGCTCTTTCGGCAGGCGTTCTCTCCGCCACCGGGAACATGGGCTTCAGATCGTTTGCATCTGCAGAATCCCCAATTTCCGTTGCCAGGTTTCCGCCGCCGTACTTGCCGGTGTAAGCCGCAGGATCGCCGCAGCAGACTATGAGGACGGGCGCTTTGTACACGAAGGGCTGCGGGAACGCTTTGTGCTGCTTCAGCGCTTCCATGGTCTGACGGTCCTTCACGACGAGGAACCGCCACGGCTGCGAATTGCGCCCGCTGGGTGCGCGCCGCGCCGCATCCAGCACTTCCTCGATGACGTGTGGCGGGACCGCCGTTCCGTCGTACTTCCGGATGCTCTTCCGCTTGATGATTGCATCCTTTACATCCATGATAAGGGCATCCTTTCCCTATTGTCCTGTGGGCTGACAAATATTGTATTCGTTACTTGTCTTTATTTTTTAAAGAAAAATGCAATCTCCCCCGGCTCCCAGGAGGTCGCAGGCGAGGAAACCATCCTCCCGGAATTCTCATTCTCCCAGAATGCGTTTCTGGAAAACAGCCCGAGGCTAAAATAGCCAGAGGCGACTTTCACCAACGTGGGGTAAAGTCGAAGGCAGTACCGGAATCAAAGGCCTACTGGGAAATTGGAAGCTTACATAATGCTTTATCAGCAGCCGAGTGAGGGTATGCAAGGAGGGGAGACGACGGCCCAATCAGAAGCCTTGAAGCCCAGATGGCAGCTTGAACTTCCTATCTATCTCGATCTAGGAAACCAGCCCGGCCAGCTCTTTCAATCGTCAAGCGTCAATTGATTACGCGCCCCCGGGAATATGAAAAATCCTCTCGGCGTTTCCGTGAGCAATCTTCTCGCAGTCCGCCACCGGAAGCGGTGCGGAGTTCATGAAATCGGCCGCTTCAACCGACTCCTGGTAAGGATAGTCGATTGCAAACATTATGTTGTCGGAACCGAGGACTTCATAGCAATACTTGAGCACCGGGTGTGTATTCATGCCGCTCGTTGTGATCAGAATGTTGTCCTTCATATACTGGCTCGGCATTTTTTTGAGCTTGCCTTGGCCCCGAGTATGGGCCCGATACATGTAGTCCATCCGGTAGAGCCAATATGGCAGTGCTTCTCCCATGTGCCCAAGGACGATCTTCAGGTTCGGGAATCGGTCGAACACACCGCTCACGATCAGTCTCATTGCATGCAGCCCGGTTTCCATCTGGAATCCCCACAGAGCCCCTGAAAGATCGACATCTGCGCGTACCATAAAGGAGCATGGGTCCGGCATGTTGCGCGGATGGATATAGATTGCCGCCTTGACAGCATCGGCTGCTTCGAAAATGGGCCAGAATTTCCGGTCGTCGAGATATTCGCCCCCTGTATGGGAATTGACGATCAGCCCGTTCAGTTTCAGTTTATTGATGGCACGGTCGATTTCTTTGGCAGCTTTTTGGGGATCTTGCGGCGCAAAACTCGCAAGCCCAGTGAAGCGCTTGGGGTGATTCTTGATTATTTCTGCAAGACGGTCATTGGCCACCGTTGCGAGATTTGTTGCGAAATCGGCGCTGAAGGTCTGAACGCCGGGTGATGTGAGCGATAAAATATGCATATCTACGCTCGCCTGGTCCATGATCTGGATTCTCTCTCCCTCCAGATCGAGCAGTCGCCTGAGCAGCGGCGGCGCTCCCGAAGCGGGGGCCAGAAATGCCCTCCACATGTCAAGATCGGGATTGGAATAGGAGAGCGCTGCCGCGTGGCGGAATGCCTCAACCTGTTCCGGGATCGAAAATGCCTCTTCCGTTGCAATCAACTTGTAACGCCGGGCAGATTTCGAAGTTTGCGCAAAATTCTCGGCAGCAATCCCCGTCGATCCTGCGATCAGACCTGCCGATAAGATAATTGAGGAATCTTCAAGAAACTCCCTACGGTTCATATTCATTGCCTGCCTTTCCTGAAATGCACTCTTGACTGAAAGAATGATCCGGCATTGAGAGATGCTTTTGTCGATCACGGAGAATCCCTCCACCGGCACTTCGCGCATAAAATCAGAAGGAAGTGAATTTGCCGCAATTATAGTCGGCCGGCTCAGCCCTGGCTAGCTGAATCCGCAGCACTTGCGCGAGTAAGTCAGCCATCGGAAACTGGCACGTTGTCTAGGTACGGCGTTTTGGGAAGCAGTGAATCTCAGTGGACGTATAACGCGCTTATCGTAGAAGTGAATTTCCTTGATTGTCCCGAAGTCCTAGGTTTTATCGAAAGCGCACCGCCAACGCTGCCTTGCTATGTTATTTTGTACTCGTGGTGCGCTCCCGATAAAACCTAGGACTTCGTGGGAGTTGGGGGAGGTTTCACTTTTCCGAATAGCGTAATTCGTCCATAAATGCCCATTTTCGCTTGCGAGACTTCTCCGCCCCACTGGTAACACCAATTTATTGGACTTCAAACATGGAATGGTGGTTAGTCCCACGAGTATTGCTTGACAAGGTCCCGTATCGGGTTGCCTTATATATGAGAGTTCTTAACATCACACAAAACGTCAACCAACCTAAACGGGGGAAACACCGGCATGAAGAGGAAATGTTTAAGGACCGCAGTTGCAGTGCTCGTATGGATCGCCATCATGGGAATTTTTGGACCGGCACTCGAGGCCAAGCAATGTGACCGGCAATGTCTGGAAGGCTTCGTGAATCAGTATCTCAATGCCATGGTGGCCCATGATGTTTCTAAGGCGCCGTTTGCCAAAAATGCGAGGTACACGGAAGATGCCAAGGATATTTCCGTCGCATTTGTCGGTCTTGTGAAAGAAGGAGGGAAACCTGCGATCCTTTCGATGCGGCTCAAAATCGAAAACCAGAAAATCACCGAGATTGAATCGATCGTCGTCCGGAATATGACCGAAGCAAATCTCTGGACTATGAAGACAGTTCCGGTGGAGTTCACTCGAGCCCTAGATCCGAAGGAGAGAGTATCCCGGCAAGAACTGGCCAGGCTCAGCAAGGGCTATTTTGAGGCAATCGTGAAATCAAACAGCAAACTAGTGTCCTGGAGCGATGAATGTTATCGGCTCGAAAACGGTATGTGGACCGCCGGGATGAAACTACCCCCGGAACTCGCGGCCAATGAGCCGAAGAACGCCCCTGCTCCGAAAATAACCGCAAAAGTAGCTGGATCCGGAGCGAAGACTCCTCCCCCTTCCCCAGCATTCAATCGCGG
>JBEKKY010000437.1:0-3315 GCA_050010475.1 Acidobacteriota bacterium
TTCCTGGCACGGAGGAGAACCCACTACCCGCGGTCTGGGCTTCTTCCAAAAGGCTGTAGAGCTCCAGCGCAAGCATAAACCCGCCGGTTGGCGCGTGCGGAACGGGATTCAAACCAATGGCATCCTGCTGGACGAAGAGTGGGGCCGCTTTTTGGCCGGCGAGGGATTCAGCGTGGGCCTCAGTTTGGATGGCCCCGCAGAGCTGCACGATTCGTACCGGGTAACTCGAGGCGGCCAACCTACGCACAGGCAGACAATGCACGCCTACGAACTCCTGCGCAGGATGGAAATTCACACCGACATCCTCTGCGTCGTGCACAATCTGAACGTTCGCGCTCCACTGACCGTCTATCGTTTCTTCCGAGAAATCGGTTGCCGCTATGTTGGCTTTCTGCCGGTGGTCGAGCGTTCGTCAGAAACGGCGAACGGCGTCAGCCGGCATACTCCGCCTGCGGAAGAGTACGGCACGTTTCTCTGCAAGATCTTTGATGAGTGGCTTGCACGCGATGTGGGCCGCATCATGATTCAGTCTTTCGATGAGGCGGCCAGGCCGGCCCTCGGTTTGGAGCATTCGTTGTGCGTCTTTCGCGAAACCTGCGGTCAGATTCCGGTGCTCGAGCACAACGGAGATTTATTTCCCTGCGATCACTTCGTGGACCGCGAGCACCGGTTGGGAAATATCCGCGAGACGCCGTTGAATCAACTGCTGGAAAGCCAGGCACAGCGAAGCTTCGGCGAAGCAAAGCGGGATGCCCTTCCCCGTTACTGCCGCGAGTGCGTGGTGCTGGCCATGTGTAATGGCGGCTGCCCAAAGTACCGCTTTATCCGGACGCCGGATGGCGATCCCGGACTCAACTACCTCTGCGCGGGATTGAAGCGTTTCTTCCTGCACAGCCGCGCGCCGCTTGCAAGTCTGGTGTCCCGGCAGCGGGAGCCGGCGCCCGGACTCCGGTCTGCTCCGGCAAAAGCAGGCCGCAATGATCTCTGTCCTTGCGGCAGCGGCAAGAAGTACAAGAAGTGCTGCGCGGCCGGATGATAGCCGACCGGATTACCTAAATCTCGAAGAGGACTCCCGAATGAGAATCCACTTTTCTTCTTGTGCGCGCGATGCAACCCGTAGGAGAATCCCGGTCTACGAACTTTGCTGGTGTGCAGTTTGAGGCAAGTGGACCTCTCTAAGGACGCAAGCAAGGAGTGAATCAGATATGCAAACATTTACGAGAAGAGGGTTTCTGAAAGGAAGCGCAAGCGGAATCGCGGCGCTGGGCCTGGGAGCATCCTCTCTTTCCGCACAGGATTGGGCAAAAAAAATGGTCGAAAAATCGCCGCGGCGGCGCGAATGGGTCACAGTGAAACATGACGGAAGGTCCGTCGAATCGGTGGTGGCATATCCCCAATCGAAGGGCAAAGCACCTGCGATGGTGGTCATCCACGAAATATTCGGCATGACCGACTGGGTGGAAAATGTCACCGATGAATTTGCGGATGCAGGGTATATTGCAATCGCTCCCGATCTGTTGTCGGGCATGGCTCCCGGTGGAGGCCGCACCAAGGACTTTCCAGCGGGCGGGGGAGGCGGCGGCTTCGGTCCGGTGGGAGATGCGATCATCAAGCTACCACCCGATCAGATTACCGCGGATCTCAACGCCATAGCGGATTACTGCAAAAACCTCCCATCCTGCAATGGGAAGGTTTGCGTGGTTGGATTTTCATGGGGCGGGAGCCAGTCATTCCGTTTCGCAACCAACCGCAAGGATTTGTCCGCATCGTTTGCATTCTATGGCGCGGGGCCATCACCGGAGTCCATCGCTGCCATTCAGGCGCCGGTCTTTGGCTTCTATGCCGGAACCGATACGCGCGTCAATGGCACTATCCCGCAAACGCAGGAGCAGATGAAGGCGGCGGGCAAGTTTTACGAAACAGCAATCTACGAAGGCGCTGCTCACGGCTTTATGCGAAGTGGGGAGCAGCCAGACGCAAGCGACGCAGACAAGAAGGCGCGCGACGCCGCGTGGGTTAAGCTGAAAGCTCTCACTGCAAAATCCAAGTAACCGGTCGAAACGCCGAACGCAAAATTACCTCGGAGGCTCGAAAGCTCAAAGAAATTCTTTGAGTCTTCGAGCCTTTTGGGAAAGGCATCTTTCTCACACTCCCTTTTTTAAAAATTAATTTTTCAATGCCTGACCCCGTCTCCCTATCTGGAGCATCGGGGGCAGTTTTTATGCCCGAAGGCCTCCCACCTGACGGATCACATTTTCGAAGGTGGTATCTGACCATTTCAGAGCATCCGAAATCAGAAATGCATTAGACACACCGCCAACTTTTCCATCAGGGGCATCTAAGCGAAATAGAAATTGTGCTCCATTCCTTTTGCAATGAATAGAGCATCCGGGCGGCAGAATATATTGTCCGATTTGTTTAGCCCGTTCCTCAACCGCAGCAAATTCTTCTTCTGAAGTCATATCGCTAAATTTATAAGATCTTATTGCCAGAGCACAAACTAAAATCGTCACCATATACCTATCTAGGTGTAAAATCGGCCATTGTGAATTCCCAATTCAGAACGTTGAGCTGACCGATCCTTTTTCGGAATTAAGTATTAGGAGTGCCCAGCCATGAAAATCAAACTGACAACTTGTCTCCCATTGGCACTTTGCGTCCTCGTTCCCGTGCTTTCAGGACAGACGCCTAAGTCCAAGACAAGCCCATTTACAAACGACCAATCCCTTTTTGATCGACTGGAAAATGATGTTGAAAGGTGCCGTCAGGTGATCATGACCGTTAAGGCAAACGATCTCAAATATGACCAGAAAAAGACGATTGACGACGCTGTTGTTGTCTGCCGACATTCTCTTGCGGTTATTGATCAGGATCTTATGCTCATGAAACGCAAGCAGAGCTTGTCGCTGGATTTCGAATTGGCAACTGAATTGATGGTTCTCGAATCCGGCGTGAATTCACTGATGTACACATACATTGTCTATACTTACAATGGGCAGACGGCCAAGTGGCTGGATGAGTTGTTGGGTGCAAGGGATAAATTGGTTCCAACGATACTCGCGTTCAGAGCACATATACAAAAGACAATGAGTGCAGCTGATGCTATCTTGAAGGACAAATAAACTTCTGAATGCGAAAAAGCCTGTGACACTTACGGCCATTGAACCAGGGGAATTCCTTAAGAGTGTAGCTGGCGTCAGAGCGACACTCGATCAGGAGACTCGCACAATCGAAGAGTGGCGGGCCTCATATAAGCGGCAATTAGATGAGGCTCAGCAGCGGCCCAGTATTGCGATTTTCAGAACCTTTGTGAAT
>JBEKKY010000438.1:0-3305 GCA_050010475.1 Acidobacteriota bacterium
AGCGCCGGCGCATAAACAGGCCTCACCACAACGGGACCGGGGACCCAGACCCATGACGCCCGGACATAAGCCCAGCGCCCATAGTGGAAAGGTGCAAATCCCCAAGGCATATCGTCCACCCATGTCCAACCCCAGGGAGCAATCCACACCCAATGGCCAAAACGGTACGGCGCCCATCCGACTGGAAGCCCCGCAGGAACCCAACAGGGGCCATAATCAGGGAAGACACTCCAGGCACCGTACTGGTCGAGATCCTCATACCCCGTCATTTCAGGAGAGACATACCGCGCGGAAGCGATGCGATCCTCACGGGCATCACGCTTCATCGCCCAGTTATCAAACTCGCTGGGGGGAAGGGCATCGGCATCCTGCAAATCATAATCGAGTGAATCCGTGCCCCGGAGCGTCACTTGCTGATCAGAAATAATCTGGAAGGAGCGTCCGCCGCCGACAGCCTCGCCGGCGCCCTGGCGCACCGTGATCACCGTGGCATTGTCATCCGGATGACTGTCGATACGGTAATACCCCGGCCTTGAGATTACAAAGGCCACATTGGGCGCGTCGATCTCGAAGCTGTTCCCCGGATCGAGTCGGCGAAGCTTCACGATCATCGATCCTTCCGAAACGCGGATCTGCACGGTTGAATCATCCAAATTCAAAAAGGATATCCCGGTGCTGTCGGCCAACCGTATTGCGGTCGAACCGATGTGCAGTTCGGCGCGGCTGTTCTGATCAGCCCAGAGCCGGTCGCCGATCGTCATGGGGCGATTTAGAACGGCAGCCACCCAGTTATTCTGATCTCCTCCGGATGGAAGGTACGAAATGCTTCCCTCGATGAGATTGAGTCGTGCGACGCGCGAGGGCGGGTCCGGCTGTGCAAGAACTGTGCAGGTGAAACCAAAAAGAAACAGCGCTGCAGCTATCGAATAAACAGTCCTACGGATTTTCATAATACCCTCCAAAATTCATATACTTGGACGCACTTGATGTCGGTAATGTTCACGGCGGCGGAATTAACCCGCTTCCGAAGCAGCCGGGCAATCCTTGAAAATAGGAATTCATCCGGATGTCCGGTTCCCGGCAAAGGCAAAAAACGGCAAGGCGGTCAACTGAAGGACAACCGACAGCAAAACCAGACCGGGAATGGACAAACCGAAAAGCAAGTCTTGCAGCAACCGCTTTCGTCATCCCTATCCTCAATTCAGGTCGAACGCCTGTCGAGATCCCTTGTGGGCTTCATTCAACAAATTATATCCAACAACGGAAAAAGATTAGTAGTTCGATAAATCCCGTGGCAATCGGCAGAAGGAAACAATTTGAATATCAACGGATCTAAGCAATGGCATTTGAACCGGTTGAATATTATGCTTTGAATTGCATCTTTCCGATTCTTTCTCAGACCGATTTACCGTGTCTGCACGCCGGCGGATGAAGAATGGCACGGACTAGCCAGAACTTTCAGGGCGCCCTGAAAGTTCACGTTGCTCGCCTTTTCCAAGGAGACATATGAAAATTCGACAGCATTTATGGGCAAGTAAAACAAGGCACGCGCTGGTTGTTTTGGCTGCGTTCAGCATTCTTCTGAGCCCTCCGCACTCCAAGGCCGAGGCACGACAGGCTTCCAGTCTTCTCCGTCAACTCAGTAGTTCGTTAGAAGAGGTAGTACGAAACGTCTCGCCGGCCGTTGTTCAAATCACTGTGACCGGCTATGGACAGGTGGATAAGGAAGGACGGAGCAACACGGCTTTGGTGGTGCGTCAACGGGTGACCGGCTCGGGAGTGATTATTGATCCGGATGGTTACATTATTACCAATGCCCATGTGGTCTCCGGAGCGCAGAAAATTCAGGTTCTGCTGAGTTCGCAGCAGGCAAACGGGGCTCCGGCATCGATCATGAACACCACAACCCGTTCTTTAAGTGCACAAATTGTCGGTGTGGACAGGCAAATCGACCTTGCCCTGCTCAAAGCGGACGCCAAGGGACTTCCAGCCCTCTCCTTTGCCGATTACGCCCAAATCCGGCAGGGACAGTTCGTCTTGGCTTTTGGGAGCCCCGAGGGGCTCGAGAACAGTGTCACCACGGGTGTGATCAGTTCAGTTGCCCGGCAAACTATGCCGAACCACCCATTTTTCTATATTCAAACCGATGCACCCATTAACCCCGGGAACAGCGGCGGGCCGCTGGTTGATGTAGAGGGCAAGGTTGTAGGACTCAATACCTTTATTATCACTCAGGGAGGCGGCAGCGAGGGCCTCGGCTTCGCAATTCCCAGTTCTGTCGTCAATCACGTCTATCAGCAGTTGAGAGAATTCGGCCACGTCCATCGAAAGGTTGTGGGCGCGACTGTTCAGCAAATTACCGCAGGAATGGCTTCAGCTTTAAATCTTTCCTGTGATCACGGGATGATCGTTGCGGATGTTTTTCCGAAAGGTCCTGCGGAATCCGCTGGATTGAAAATTCAGGACATCGTTCTCTCCGTCGACGGCAAACCGATAGCATCTGTTCCAGAATTTGAGTCTTTCCTCTTCCTGCATGATAGCGGGGACAAGATGAAAATGGAGGTGCTGAGAAAGAAAGAAGAAATAACAATCGAAATCCCCGTCAAGGAACGGCGCGAAGAGGAAGATCAGCTGAATGATCTCGTAAACAAGAATAACCTGATCCCACAACTTGGGATTCTCGGAGTTACGATCGACGAGAGGATAGCCAGGATGATCGACGACCTGCGCGTCAATTCCGGTGTTCTGATTGCGGCGCTGACCGAATCGGTTGATGCTCAGGAAATCGGATTTGCAGCCGGCGATGTCATTCATTCGGTCAACGGCGTTGAAATCGACAGCGTAGAAGCCTTCCGCAAGGCATTGGGAAGCGTTAAGCCCGGTTCTACCGTAGCCCTGCAGGTCGAGAGGGATGGTCAGCTGCAATTCGTGGAATTCGAGATGGATTGAGGAGTCTGGGTTTCACAGATTTATTTATGGAATCGGGATATACAATTGCATTTGTATATAAGCTGAATCTGCATATTTACCGTCATTTCTTCCGCAATCCGATGAGTGTATATATTGGATTTAGTTCGCTAACTTGCGTTGAAAACCGCTGAAGAACGCGAGAATACACGTACTTCATTCGACAACTGAAATACTGAAACAATTCCTATATTTCAGAATCTTATCTAGTGAACGGTGACCCACAAGGGGTGACCGGGAAAGTTGAGGACAGGAATATGAAAACTCTCAAAATCACCGGATTGTTGATGGCAGCTTTGCTGGTTATGACGCTTCCGGTAAATGCGCACGTTCGGTTT
>JBEKKY010000439.1:0-3295 GCA_050010475.1 Acidobacteriota bacterium
TGGAACTGTATTGCTCTGGTGAAAAGGGTGGCGTCCCCATTTTAATTCCTCTTTATTTCCGCTTCAGTGGCGTTGTGTATAGAGACAATGTGTGGGTGGCATTGTCTTCGTTGGAAATCACCGTGATCGTCTTATCCGCGACAATCCCATCCAGATCATAGTCGTGGGTTACAATGCGCGAACCCGGCTTCAGCTTGTCCAATTGCGGCAGGAGTCTTCTGTTCATTTCCGGCAGAAGGTAAAGCGGAATCACATCCGCTTTGCTCAGATCGAGCGTGAATATGTCGGCCTGGACAATCTTGACCAGGCCTTCGACATGATTCCTGGCTACGTTTTCCTCAGAGGCCTGGACCCTCTCGGGATCGATATCATAACCGACTGCCCGGCAACCGTATTTCTGGGCGGCAAGAATGAGCATCCGGCCATCCCCACAACCGAGATCGTAAACCAGATCGCTTTTTTTAATCTTCGCCATCCTGAGCATTTGGGAAACAAGGTCGTAGGGAGTGCCCACGTAGACCACGTCCGGGTTGCGCATCCACTTGGTTTTTTCGGCTGCCAGACCTGCGCCAACGAACAGGATTGCTAAACTGATCAGAATTGTTTTCAGAACCTTCATTGTTTGATCTCCATTTTGGGGAGTGCCGTCTTTGGAGTCTTCGAGCCTTGGAGTCTTCGGGTTAAACTCAAAGACTCTAAGCCGCAAAGACTCAAAGACCCTAAAACTCTTTAGCGGAAAATAGCCAGCATCGGGAATCGGGCGATCACGCCTTGCACAGCAATGTCGCTCAGTCTGCACCCGGCGGCAAACACGATGCGCAGATTGGGCATTGACAAAAAGCTCTCAAGATCGTTGTCGAGTACGCCGCAATTCATCAGGTTCAGCTCGTTCAATCTGTTCATTCCTTCGAGCTTGGCGATTCCGGCGCCGGTGATTTGTGTGTCTGCCAAGGCAAGGACCTCCAATTGCTTCATGGGTGCAATTTGATCCATGTCTGCATCCGCAATCTTATCCCCGCTCAGATTCAGAACCACCAAATCCGGGGATTTCAGGTTCTTGAGAACCGCGCCATTGATACCGGTGCGCTGCAGGGAGAGCGCTTCGAGATTTTTGAGTTCTGAGAGCCACGGCAGCGCATCCACGCCGAGATTGACATCGTGCACATAGAGCCGCCTCAACGAAGGACAATTCTTCAAATTGGCAATGCCGGAAGAGGTGACACTGCCGCCTCCGATTTCCAGCCATTCCAGTCCGGACAACTCCCCGAGGTGGTGCATCGCCTCGTCATTCATCTCTCCATTGGTCGCCTCAATCCACCGCACAACGCCACGGGAATCGTGCTGCACCGGCACTCCCAATCGGGTCAGTGCAGCAACTGCGCCAATTTCGCTTTTAGTCGGCTTGGCACTCCCGTATTGCGCCGGATAAGAAAAATGAATTCCTAGAAATGCGAAGGCTGCCGCCAGAATTGTTGCTTTTGACAAAACCCTCATTACTGCCTCCTTTGGAGGGACCATCATATCCGAAAAAACCTAACCACGAAACACACGAAAAACACGAAGGAATCCATTTCGTGGGTTTCGTCGTTAATCGAGTTTTTTATGGAAACGGAGCACGCTGAGTCCCAGAATAGCCACGCCGAATACCGTCAGGGCAATCATCTGCTGCCACAGGGAGCCGATTCCCACCCCTTTCAAAAACAGGTCCCGCACAATCTGCATAAAATATCGCAGAGGATTCAGGTAGGTCAGGTACTGGACCGGCGGAGGCATATTATGGATCGGGAATGCAAAGCCGCTGAGCAGCATGGCGGGCATGAAAAAGAAAAAGGATGCCATCATGGCTTGCTGTTGCGTCTGGGATATGGTCGAGATGAATAGGCCGACCCCAAGGGTTGAAAGCAGGAACAGCACAGTGCAGCCAAACAAAATCAGAATGCTGCCGCGAATCGGAATGCGGAAAATCAGAAGGGCTGCGGCTACTACGAGCGCGACGTCGACAATTCCGACCATTGCAAACGGGAGCAGCTTTCCCATGATCAATTCAAGCGGCCTGATCGGCGTAACCATCAGCTGCTCCATGGTGCCGATCTCCTTCTCGCGCACGATACTCATCGCGGTCAGCATAATGGTGACCAGGGCGATGATATTCACAATGACTCCCGGGACGAAGTACACACGGCTTCTCAGATCGGGATTAAACCAGACCCGGTACTGCGCCGTGAGCACTGGAATGACTGAAGGAACCGCTCCGCCTATCATTGCCGAGACAGGCATGAGCCGCGAATTCTGCTGCCTCGCCACGGTTTTAGCCGCATATCCGACAACAACCTGGCTTGCGTAACTCGAAATGATGGAGGCGGTATTGGAATTGGTCCCGTCCACGAGAATCTGAACGGAGGCGGTATTGCCGCGTTTCACATCACGCGAAAAGCCGGGCAGGACTCGGACGACAGCTTGCACTTTGCCCGAGTCCATCAGTTCCTGGACCCCGATGCCGTTGCGCTGTACTGCTGTGATGCTGAAATAGCGAGAACCCTGGAAAGCCGCCAAAAGGTCGCGGCTCTCAGGAGTATTGTCCATATCCATCCAAGCCGTGCGAGCATTTTCCACATCCAGATTAACCGCGTATCCGAAAAGGATCAGTTGCAGAAGCGGAGGGCCGAACAGGAGCGTACGCATGCGCGGACTCCGCAAAGTCTGATAAAATTCTTTTCGAATAATTTCCCGGATCCGGTTCCACATAGATCAGGCCACCTTCTGTCTCAGCTTTTTGACGGCCACAAGGAATACGAGCAAAGCATAGATCGCCAGCATCCCGACCTCCGTATAAAGCACTTCTACCCCGACACCGCGCAAGAAAATGCCTTTGAGAATTTTGACGAAGTATCTTGTTGGAAACAGAAAGGTCGCGACCTGAACGGGAATCGGCATATTCTCGATCGCAAAAACGAAACCCGACAGCAGAAACGCGGGAAGGAAAGAGGTGAGCATTGCCAGTTGATAGGCGAGCATCTGCGTTCTGGATAGGGCAGAGATCAGAATGCCCCAGAAAAGCGCCCCAACCAGAAACAGGCATCCGGACGAAACCAGAAAAACATAGCTTCCGCGTTGGGGGACCCGGAAGATGACCACGCCGACGATGATTGTCAAAAGCATATCGATCAGGCCGAGAGTGAAATAAGCGCTCATCTTTCCCAGAGCGATCTCAGCCGGACGCAGAGGAGTTGACAGAAGCTGCTCCATGGTTCCCATTTCCCACTCGCGCGCAAGAGTGAGGGAAGTGAGAAGCGCG
>JBEKKY010000440.1:0-3294 GCA_050010475.1 Acidobacteriota bacterium
GTCTGCCTGGCTTTGTTTTTCTTTCTTGTGCGGTTGGCGCGGCGCAAGCATTTCGAGGGAGCGATCATTCTGTCTTATTCGATCCTATATGCGATTGCGCGCTTCTTGCTGGAATACGTACGGGGGGATGCGGATCGGGGATTTGTGCTTGGAGGTATGCTGTCGACCTCGCAATTTATTGCGATCCTGCTATTGCTGATCTGCGGACCGTTAGTTTTAATAAGAATCAAAGCCTCAAAGCCTGTGAGATCCTAAGGGCCTGTGACAAAATAAGTGATGCACTTCGGCGCGACGCAGGCCCGCTGACTGCGTTGCTCGCCCTCCTCACATACTACCCGGTATGCTCGTCGCTCGCGCCTTGCCAGCGGGCCTGGGGGGGCCTGCAGCGAAGTGCGTCACTTATTTTGTCACAGGCCCTAAGCTTCCATAGCCGGCACCTGGATAGGCTCTTTGGACCCGTGAATTCTTGACGATGCTTTCTTCCATCTACCCGTTAGGTAGTACAGGCAGCCGACTATTGCGGTCACCATGAATCCTGCCGCCATCGCGATCCAGATTCCCTTCGCTTTGAGAGAGGTGTTCTGGGATAGATACCACGCAAGCGGCACACGCACGGCCCAGAGGGAAATCAGCGTGAATATCATCGGAATTATTGTCTGACCTGCGCCGTTGACTACTCCCATCGAAACGAAAATCAAGGCAAAGAGGAAGTAGCAGGGTGCGACGACCCTCAGGTACTGGACTCCGATTGCCAGCACCGCTTCATTGTGGGTGAACATCGAGAGAATAAGTCTCGGAAACGTTAAGGCAAAAACCGCTACGAGACCAGAGATCGTGGTTCCCACTAATAACGCCCATTTAAAAACCTCTTTGACCCGCTCCGGCTTCCTGGCCCCGAGATTCTGGCCGGTCAGGGCAGTTGCCGCCATTCCGATCGCGATTGCGGGCATCATCGCCACCATGTCGATCCTGCTGCCGGCCCCAAATGCGGCGATTGCGGAGGGGCCGAAGAAGTTCACATATTTCGTAACGAATGCCGATCCGACAGAGATCAGGCATTGCTCGACCGTCGACGGAAAGCCAATCCTTGCAATCAGCCAAGTGATGTGCCGGTCAAATCTCAATTTACGGAAATGGATGGCGACCAGGTGGCTCTTCCGATTCAAGTAGGTCAGAGCGATCGTCAGACTGACTGCCTGAGAGACAACGGATGCCAAAGCAGCTCCGTTTAATCCCAGCTTTGGAAATGGAAATATTCCCATGATCAGGAACGGATCCAGGATTGCATTCAGGATGACTCCGGCGCCCATGAACATCAACGGTCTGACGGTGTCGCCGAGCCCCCGCAGGATCTGACTGATGGTGAACGACAAGTATAGGAAAATGATGCCGGAGAGAGAAATTTTCAGATAGCTGGAAGCCATGGAAAAGATCTCCGGGGGTGTGTCCATCAATTTCAACAAAAAATTGGTCGAAAGAATCATGCTGGTGATCAATACAGTACTCAGAGTAAGTTGCAGATAAACCGAGTTGTCGACCACCATTTTCACCTGGTCCATTTTCCTGGCGCCATAAAACTGTGCCACCAGCACCGCCGTCGCCATGGACACGCCTGCGGCGATTCCGATCAATATGAACATGATCGGAAAACTGACGGCAGTCGCCCCCAATCCCCCAGCACCCACGATATGTCCCACCCAGATCATGTTGATAATGCTGTAGCCGCTCTGGAGCATGTTGCCCATTAGCATCGGGAGCGAAAAGTTTATGAGGTGTTTCGGAATGCTGCCTACGGTCAGATCCTTACCGAACTTCATATCTTCCATATAAATCGCCTGAAGCTTTAAAGTTGTTTAAAATTACCGCTTTCCATTATAGAGAAAAAAGAAACGAATAAACCACGAATTACCCCAATTATGGAAGCTAAAATTCTATAATTATTGCGAATTTGGAAAGGAGGACGAATGGCCAAGAAAAGGATCGGGGTTTTGCTGGCAGGCTGCGGAGTCATGGATGGCAGCGAAATACATGAAGCGACCTTAACACTCTATTTTTTGGACAAACAGGGTGCCGAAGCCATTTGCATGGCGCCCAATAAAGACCAGTTGGACGTGGTAGATCACAACACCGGAAAACCGGTTGCCGAAAAACGAAATGTGTTGATCGAGGCGGCGCGTATTGCGCGCGGGAAGATCGCAGATGTGGAGTCCATCAAAGCCGATGCGCTTGACGCAATCATCATCCCCGGCGGGTTTGGCGCCGCGAAGAATCTATGCACATTTGCCAAAGACGGCGCGAGTTGCCGGGTGGACGCAAACGTTGCCAGGCTGCTCCAGGAGATGCATCGGAAAAACAAACCGATTGGCGCGCTTTGTATCGCGCCAACGGTGCTGGCGCGATTGTTCGGGGAGGAATTTGCGCCGGAAATGACGATTGGAACCGATGCGGGCACTGCATCTGCACTGGAAAAGATGGGAGCAAGGCATACAAGGGCGACAGTTGACGAGATCGTTACCGATAGCAAAAACAAAATAGTGACAACGCCTTGTTACATGCTGGCGCAAAGCATTAAGGATGTCGGCAATGGTGTGCAAAAGCTGGTTGCGAAGATACTGGAGATGGCATAGCGAAAAAGCGTTCACGCGTTTACGAGTTTACGCGTTAATGGTGGGTCGAGTACCAGATTCTTTAAAACGCGTAAACGCGTGAACCCGTAAACTCGTAAACGGGCACGGTTTCATGATTGATACCATTCTGTTTGATTGGGACGGAACGCTGATCGATACCGCCCAGCAGGCGTTCGACGCTTTTCAGAAAACATTCCTCGAATTAGGCGCCCCGCTGGATTTTCCAACTTACGAACGCATTTACTCGCCCAACTGGTACCGCATGTATGAAGAACTCCGGCTTCCGCGCAAGAAATGGAAAGATGCCGACGACCTCTGGATTCTATATTACACGAAGGAAAATTCAGGGCTGATGCCGGGGGCAATAACGGCACTGAGTGAACTTGCACACAGGAACTATGCTCTTGGGATCGTAACAAGCGGCACCCGATTCAGAGTTTTGCGCGAACTCGATGCACACGGGCTAGCAGATGTTTTTTGGGTTGTAATCTGCAGCGATGACGTAGTGCATAAGAAACCGCATCCTGAGGGGCTGGAAATAGCAATGAAGAAGTTGAAGAAACGGGCTGAGGTTTGTTGCTACGTGGGT
Source organism: Acidobacteriota bacterium (assembly GCA_050010475.1). GTDB lineage: Bacteria > Acidobacteriota > UBA6911 > UBA6911 > UBA6911 > UBA6911. The sequence continues at coordinate 3,217 of JBEKKY010000440.1, forward strand.
GACATGCCGGACGATGTGGAAATGGGGAAGCGTGCCCGAGTCCTGACAATCGGGATTCCCAGCCGCTATCCGGCGAAC
>JBEKKY010000441.1:0-5070 GCA_050010475.1 Acidobacteriota bacterium
TCGACAGTATCATCAGGAGTGCTTTGATTTCCGCCGCTTGTTGTATTGATACACAAGAATCCGCCATTCGCGACATCGAGATCTTCGCCGGATATATTTTCGATTACTCCAGCTCGCCCGGTACGAGTTTTGATATAGATCGCGTGGGTGCCGCTGTGGGTGAACCGGGTCTTTTCAATGCGCACATTCCGGATGCCGCCGGAGGTCTCGCTGCCGGACTCTATTTCATAAGGTTCGCCAAAGGCTCTTTGACTGCTTCTGCCCAAATCTCGTATCCCTTGGTTGTCGGATGCAGCGCATCGCTCATTATGTCCTTTGAAATGTTTCCTCCCGCATCCAGGAACTTTGACCCGATATCAAGGTATTGAACATGATCCCCGTCATGCAGCTTGGCAATGAGGTCGTTGATTTCGGCAATTTTGGCCCGAACCGGGTCATTTACGGTGCTCCGCGGGAATATGCCCAGAAGAAGGATCTTTGCTTTTGGAAAGTCTTTCTGCAGCTCCCAAACGATGGCACCGATTCCTTCGGCAATTTCGGCTGCTGAATTTTGCCCGGTATTATTGGTGCCGATCATCAGCATCACCGCTTTGGGACTGAAGCCTTGGCCTTCGCCATGCTGAAGCCGGTACAGGACACCTTGCGTTGTATCCCCCGCGATCCCGAAATTTGCGACCTTCAGATTGCCGAAATATTTGTCGAGCACAGGCTTGCCTGCAAATGCCCCGCTAGGATTGCGCCAGAAGTCGGTAATCGAATCTCCCATGAACAGGACGTCGATATCCTCCTGTTTGGCCACCTCGAGATTGGCTTCGTGTTTGCTCTGAAAGAACGGGGCCAGGTTCGGTATAGTTGCGGAATTCACAGGCGGGACACGTACGGAGATCAAGCCGGGATATTTCTGGTTGATTTCTTTAACAGCGGGATCTGCCGTTTCGAGATACTTTGCCAGGCTGCGCTCGGCTAATTGAACTTCTTCCGCAGTCGGTCTTGCGATAGCAACGATTTTGGGGACAGGCGCAGATTCAGTCGGCTGAACTTGGCCGAATACCTCGATTTGAGCGATACTGACGAAGAGAAGAATTCCGAAATTGACATAGAACCGTTTCACGACATACCTCCAAAGAAGTAGGGTCATGTTCTTGTCCGCTTGCCGCGATATCTGCTGTCGGATGAGTCGTAACAAAGACGGATAGACCATTCCCAGCATTTTGATCGCATTACTTGTTTCTATCGAAGGGGCATTATACAAGACGAAAGACGCCTATCGATATGAATCGGTGGTCAAGGGCTTTGATTCTCCGGGGCTGAACCATAACGGGAAAGTGATGTTCTTCATTCAGCCAAACCACGATTCTCCACAAGAAGGGCATCACGCGCAGCAGCCCCCTGAAGCTTAAAAACGATCTGTCGGCGGCAATTTGAAGGCAGTGCGCAAGGCCGCAGCTGATTGCTGTATGGCTATTCTGCCCCGATCGATCATCGCACTCATTGTGAAGAAGCCGTGGATCATGCCATCGTAGCGAATGAGTTGCACCGGAATACCCGCGGCACGCATACGCTCGGCGTAGCGCTCGCCCTCGTCGCGCAGCGGATCGAACTCCGCAGTAATCACCAGCGCTGCCGGTAGGCCCGCGAGGTTGCTCGCACGCAGCGGGGACGCGTATGGATGGCTGCGGTCGGCATCACTTTGAACGTAGTGATTCCAGAACCACTGCATGGCGTCCCTCGACAGGAAGTAACCTTCGGCATTTTCGCTATAGGATGGCGTGTCACACGCAGCGTCTGTGACTGGGTAGATGAGCAGCTGAAAGCATATCGCCGGTTTCCCTCGATCGCGCGCGATCTGGGCGACAACGGCGGCGAGATTGCCCCCGGCGCTGTCGCCGCATAAGGCGATTCGTGAAGGGTCGCCGCCGAAACTGGAGGCATTCGTCGCAGCCCAAAGTGTTGCATGATACGCGTCATCTGCCGCGGCCGGGAATGGATATTCCGGGGCGAGCCGGTAGTCGACCGAGACAACAATGCATCCCGCAGCGTTGGTCAGAATTCGGCAGAGTCCATCAGACGATTCGAGATCGCCAATTACCCATCCGCCGCCATGGAAGTACATCAACACCGGGAAAGGTCCCTTGCCGAATGGCACATAGATTCTGACCGGGATGCCACCGCCCGGCCCGAGCAGCGTCCGGTCTTCCACACTGCCGACTGGTTCCGGGAGATCTTGCATTGCAGCCAAAGCCGCAGAAGCCTCGCGTGCGTCATTCACCGACAACTCGTTAATGGGTGGACCACCTGTCTCGGCCATTTGATCGAGAACGGCACGCGCTTGAGGATCAAGAGCCATATAGCCTCCAGGAATCCGTTTTGTTCTATACAATCTGGACGAGAGAAACGAAATTGCCAATAGAATCTTTTTCATCTTTGCACCATGCGCAGTCCGCCTGTATCGGCTAATTTCAAAAAGCCAGACTTGTCCAGTTTACTATGAGGGTGCTGACATTTGTCATATCCAGTAGCCCGGACGGGGAGGGATTTTCTTGCCAAGAACGCAGCCGGAGCTGAGAGAACGATGCTTGCTCGTCGTTCTGGTTCTTCCCTTAAAAACACACTATATTGGTTGCTGCGAAGAAGGAACCCAGTTATTTTCAGCCACATCGAAAAGGGAGGAGAAATGCTGCTCAGCAAATATCCGCACCTGTTTCAGCCCATTAAGATAGGAAAACTGACCCTTAAGAATCGCATTACCAATGCCCCGACTTACAACTTCCTGGCTTCCTATGACAATCACGTCACCAGGGAGGGAATAGAATTCTCCAAGCCTGTCGGCCGAGGCGGTGCGGCGACCGTTACACTGGGTAGCGGCTTTATTAATCGAGAACTGCCAGCGGCAGCCCACCACATAGTCGGGCTGAATGATGATTGGGTCGTTACGTATCTGTCAGAATGGTGCGAAGCCGTTAAGCGCTACGGAGCAAAAGCGTGCGTTGAACTGGTGCCTATTGCTTCCTACTTCGGCACTCATGAAGTTGAGAGTTCGGTAGGAATTCCAATGGAAATTGACTGCAATCTTTTATCCCTGCAAGAGCTTCAGGGTTTTGTCGAGGACTACGCGAAGGCCGCAAGCAACGTTCTGAAGGCCGAAGGAGATATGGTCTTAATCCACGGCGCACATTGTCAGTTGCCCGCTCTGCTCTTTTCTAAAGTGTTTAACCGGCGAACCGATCAATATGGTCCCCAATCTTTCGAAAACCGGTGCCGTTTTGCGTCCCGGTAAGCGTCGTAAGTGCTGTCACCCTGGAGCAGGCGGAAGAGGCAATTGCTTCAGGCAAGGTCGATATGGTCGCCCTATGCCGACAGCTTATAGCCGATCCGGAAACCGTCAATAAACTGGAGTGGGGTCAGGAGTATGAAGTCCGTCCTTGTATTCGATGTAATACCTGCATCAGCAGGAGTCATTTTGGATCGAAACCGCCCAGATGTGCTGTAAATCCGCTGGCCGGACGTGAACTGGATTACGAGTGCCGTCCGGCTCCCAAAAGAAGGAAGAAAGTCGTTGTTGTGGGAGGTGGCCCCGCAGGTCTGGAAGCGGCAAGAACTCTGGCTGAACGTGGACACGAAGTGGTGTTATTTGAAAAAGCCTCTCAATTGGGAGGACTTTTGTGGGGAGCGGTAAAATCTCCCATCAAGGCTGATTTGAAAAAATATCTTGATTGGTCCATTCGCATGACTACTCGCAACAAGAATATCAAATTGAGAATCGCCACCGAAGCAACTTTGAAGCTTATCGCTGAAGAGAATGCAGATGCTCTGATCCTGGCCATGGGAGGTTCGCCTGTTATCCCTAAACTGACCTATCAAGATGAATCCAAAGTTATTTGGGTTGGAGATGTCGAAAGCGGTAACGTCCAGGTTGGCAACAATGTTCTGATTGCAGGCGCCGGTTTGACGGGTTGCGAAGCCGCATTGAGATTTATTCAATCAGGGAAAAAAGTAACCCTGATTGATGCTTTGCCTAGAGAACAGCTTGGATCAGGTTCTTCGCCCATCAATGCGTATGCACTTTTCAACATATTGGCGGAATCCAACATTGACTTGAGAACCCAAACAAAGCTGGTAGACGTAACGCAGGATTATGCAATAGTCGTCAAGGATGGCAGAGAAGCGGGACTGGTTTTCGACACGGTCGTCCTCTCCCTCGGCACCAAAGTTGATACCGAGGCGATCGATCAGTTGAGGACTGCGGTGGCCGAGTGCTACGTCGTGGGAAACAGTAATGGGAAGTCAGGCACTGTGTGGAACGCCACAACCAGCGCGTTTGATGCGGCTATGGCTGTCTAAGCACTTCCCCTCGATAACTGTATTAGGGAGGGATAAGGTTTTGAGACTGTCGCACGAAACTGCGGCGGCCCTTACTGTTGCAGCAGGCCATGCCACAGATATCCCAATAACGAGCAGGGCGACAAGCACCGGAATCACCACGGCGGAGATCCCGGCCACACGAAACGCCAACTTCATGATTTTCCTCCTCGGTTGCTGCCGACCCGACCAACGCCGGCTGGCGCGCTTGTCCCACCAGCTATCCAGGCAGTCAAGCGTTGAGAGTGGGGTTGAGAGCAGGATCCCATATATCAGACGATCCGATTCCGATGTATATCGATCCCTCCGGCATAAACACATTTGTATCTTTAGTGAAAGATGAGATTCCAATTTTCCGAGTTAACGCGTTATACGACCAAGTGCCATGTATATGTATGCATGGAATTGTAATTTCCATGCGGCGTTCCTTTAGTATAATGATTCAAAATTTGAATCATTGGGCAGTATCGAGGATTCCGGGAACGCTTTTGGGTTATAAGACTGGATTGCTGAAGGTCGAGAGCACAGGTCCTTCTGGCATATGCAGATCATTGGAACTATCCGCATCGCCCAATCTGGGGCGTAATTGGTGAGTAGGCATGACCGATGGCGGGGCTGATGCCACGCGGGCGAGCATGCGCCATTCTGTGGGGGACAGAATGAAGGGAGCGTTGATGATGAAACGCGGCTTGGTTGTGCTGGCAGTTCTTC
>JBEKKY010000442.1:0-6009 GCA_050010475.1 Acidobacteriota bacterium
AATCGGCGTTTGGAATTCCCGATAACTGCAGCTTATGGAACCTGCCATTTTCCCATTTGGCCGTTCATTCCGGCGCCGCGCGCGATGGTACCAAAGGCCGGCGTAAAATAGCTTGGAGTTTTTGCACGCTATTGCCATGCCGCCTGATTTGCGCTTGATGCTTGGCACGGTTTATGCCCTAATCGCCGATATATGAATCCTGTACTGCGGTCTGGAAATGCGTGGTCCGCGACCCCCGTATTGCGGGGCAGTCGGATTGGTGGAAGGACCTATAGCACCTAAGATCGGAGTTATCTTAAGGAATAGCTCACCCATTCCCTGGTGTAAGCGGAAGATGATGCACATTGCACTTTTTATGGTACAATAGCCAAGGTAAATGGATGAAAGACGATCACCCGCGAAAGATCCCGCTCGTTTTTTTCCGTACATTGGCCGGAGGCGAACCTGTACGAGAATGGCTGAAGGGATTGCCGGAGGCAGAACGGCACATCATAGGCAAAGACCTATTGCGGGCACAGTGGGAGGTGGCCAGTAGGGATGCCGCTCTGCAGACCATTGGGAAGCGGCTTGTGGGAGATCCGTACGGACTTACCGACAAAACGGACGGTGCGCGTGCTGCTGTGCCTGTACGGCGACCATCTGGTAGCGTTGCACGGATTTATCAAGAAAACGCGCAAAACTCCGGATGAGGGTTTGGAGATTGCCCGAAATCGTAAGAAGGAGTTGGAGCAATGAGCAGGAAACACATGGGATCAAGCATTGATGACTTCCTCAAGGAAGAGGGGATCTTCGAGGAAGCGCAAATGCAGGCGGTCAAGGAGGTCGTCGCCTGGCAACTGGCAGAGGCCATGAAGGAGAAGAAAATATCCAAGAATCGGATGGCGCAGCTTTTGAAAACCAGCCGTACCCAGGTTGACCGCCTGCTTGACGCGAAGAACGATATCACGCTTTCGAGCCTGCAGCGCGCGGCAGCCATTGTAGGCCGCCGGCTCACGATCGAACTTATTTGACTCTCTCAGATTGCCTTTGAGCTTTCCGCTTCTATTGTTGCTGAAAAAAGTAGTCTCAATCCACCCAAAGAATGGACCCGCATAAAAAGCATCAGGAAAAGAACCGCGATCGCATCCTGCCGATAGGTAAAATAAGCGGGGTCTCTCGTTGAGGGTTTCGCTGGAAGCCTTCCTGACGGCCGCGTGTCGTATCGGCTCAGGCACAAATGGCGAGATGGAATCTTCTGTTGTGCATCCACATAGTAAACGCCATCAAGAATCAGGCTGTGCAGGTGGATATTGAGATTTATCGCCCCGCCAAAGCGCTGCACGAATGTCACGGCACCGCATTTATAGAGCTTTGTGATTTGCTATAATTTATTGACTCTTATGGAGCCAGCGCCCGGACTTGAACCGGGGACCTACTGATTACGAATTGAGTTCCATTTCAATGGAATCAATGACTTACGCGGTTCCAATACAGATTTTCCGCCTTTTTCCACCTGAATCGGCAAACAAACCGCAAGCAATCGGCAAGCGCGACTATCCAGATCTTTCGTCCGAGAACAGTCCGTGCTCGGCATGAATGCCAGCGAGATTGCCTTTCAAGACCGGAGGTTGCAGATGGGACGACGGTCAATTAAGAACTGTCCGTGTCAGCCAGACGGAAGGTTTCCCAAAGGGGACACAAAACAGAAGCATGTTTCTATTAGCAGCGGCGATACTTAGGTCCCGCCAATGTACTTTCAGGTGATTGGATCTTTTTAAATCTCTCCTTGCTCCCAAGGGCAGGAGGTTGGCCGCGTTCAGTGGTACCATCCCAGATCTGTTCCATGAGACGATTTTGAATCTGTCCTGAAACTTTTTCGAGATTTAGCAGTCGGGTGCAAGTCTCTGTAATGAGCGATGTCCAAAGCTGTCACCGGAGTGCTAGCGGGGAAGCCTGAGTCGGGTCTTTCGTTGTTTAGATCCATGAGGACTTTCTGGTAGCAAAGGTCGGGTGCTTCCTGGAACTTCAAATCGTTTCTCCGGAAAAAGGCATCCTCTATCGTTAGGACTACCTGTCGAAAACTCTTATCCTTCTCTGTAACCCGAAAGCCGTATTCGATATATCCGGCTTGGGGGAGTACACCAAGATATTTCAGCTGACAAACGATGTCCTTTAGCATGTGCTGGTCTCCTTCCAAAATGGCGGGGTTGAAACTATATCGATGATCACAAAGGAGATGTCATCACCGCTGACTTTCCCCTCGGATATTTCCTGGGGAATTCCAGTCTGGGTTTTGATTGTGCCGGTCAAATTGTCGCCGGAGGGTCTAAACGTAAAGATCCGTTCCGATTGTGATCCCGACGGGCTAGTGATCTTAGCAACCCACATGCCGTTGATATCAGCCGCAACCGCTGCAATGGCAAACAATATTATTGCCAACAATACAGTGTAAGTCTTCATAGGCTTTTCTCATGTTTGATTGATGATGTTTCTCTTTTTGTTGACTGGGAAAAAGCAACATACGCTTCTCGGGAGTAGTGAGAACATACGCTGGTAACATCAAACGAGATAATCCGGACAACAAGCCCGGATTGTCCCGTTTGTAAACCTAACAATTTAACGGGTCATAAGGCTTCGGGTATTTTGGCCTTGGTGTCCGGGCCAATTGCCTTGATGTCAACTTTCACGGCATCTTCCATCGGATCTTTGAATGGCACCTCTATTCGGAGCAGGCCGTGCTCGTAGGTCGCTTCGGCTTTGACAGGTTTCACCGGCCAACCTAAGGCCAGTGCTGAAACATACTCGACGTCCCTTGCCGGCGCTGTCAGGTGGATGCTGTCTTCCAGGATCTTCACATCGATGGTTTCCGTTGGCGCTCCTGGGATGGCGAACTCCACTACTAGCTTGTGTTTCTCTGCGTCGGCATACACTACTGTATTGGGCGCAACCTTAATTCGATATTCCGACATCCTGATACCCTCCTTTTTTCACCAAGTCATTGATTTCATTGAAACAGCCCTGGTTGATGTTCTGAAACGATCCCCCGCAGGATGAGTTTTCCGGTCTTTCGAAGACGCCCTTCGATGCCGGCTCCGCCTCCCACCAGATACTGGAGATACTTTACCTATACCTTGGTGGTAATCCGGTGTCAGGTCGAAACTGATCACAAGCATGGTCAAAACGGCTCATTGTCGAGAAACTCGGCGACGAGCATTTGTTGGAGTGCACGAAGCAAAATTCTAGAGGGACAGCTTGTGGGACTGAGGCAGTGTTGATGCAGGTCCTGCCGTCCACCGCGAGTCTACAGTCTCAATATTCCCAAAATCGTCCGGGCGGATGGAGAGCATACATTGACACACTTCCACTCCGATCCTATATCATTAGCACACGCCTTTATAGAGTGCTAATAACCGTGGATTATACATGGATCAGAGTGTGTTGATCATAAGGGGATCTAACGATATGAAAGCAAGACCTTTACACGATCGAGTAATTCTGAAGCGCATTGAGGAGAAAGAAACGGTCAAGGGCGGCATCATCATTCCCGACACGGCGAAAGAAAAACCGGGGTACTGTTCGGAAAATACGCCGGGACGGAGATCAAGATTGATGACGAGGAGTGCGTCATCATGCGTGAGGAGGAAATTTTGGCGGTGCTGGTGAAAGAGAAGTAAGCCGTTCCAAGCACAATCAGTTTGCTAATTGTGGGAAGACAAGAGGGGAGAACTCATGGCTAAAGAGATCATACACGGTGAACGGTCGCGTCAGGCTTTGTTGCGCGGGGTGAATCAGCTGGCGGATGCAGTAAAAATCACGTTGGGCCCGAGAGGCCGGAACGTGGTATTGGACAAGAAGTTCGGGGCTCCGTTGATCACCAAGGACGGTGTGACGGTCGCAAAAGAGATCGAGCTGAAGGACGGCCCCGAAAATATGGGTGCGCAAATGGTGCGCGAAGTGGCATCGAAAACCTCCGACGTGGCCGGGGACGGAACGACGACAGCAACGGTGCTGGCGCAGGCGATTTTCCGTGAAGGCGTGAAAAACGTAGCGGCCGGCGCGAACCCAATGGGCCTGAAACGCGGGATTGAGCAAGCAGTGGAAGCGGCCGTTGCAGAGCTGAAGAAGCTGAGCAAGCCGGTGAAGGGTGAGATGATCTCTCAGGTTGGTTCGGTATCGGCCAACAACGATAAGACCATCGGTGGCATTATCGCCGAGGCAATGAAAAAGGTCGGCAAAGACGGCGTGATTACCGTTGAAGAAGCAAAATCGATTGAGACATCACTGGAAGTGGTCGAGGGAATGCAGTTCGACCGCGGCTACTTGTCACCTTACTTCGTGACCGACGCCGAGCGGATGGAAGTGGAGCTGAACGACTGTTTGATTTTGCTGCAGGAGAAGAAGATCAGCTCCATGAAGGACCTGCTGCCGCTTTTGGAGCAGATCGCGAAAACCGGCCGGCCGTTGTTGATCATCGCAGAAGACATTGAAGGCGAGGCTTTGGCTACGCTGGTGGTGAACAAACTGCGCGGGACGTTGTCGGTGGCCGCAGTCAAGGCGCCCGGATTCGGCGATCGGCGCAAGGCGATGCTGGAAGACATGGCGATCGTGACGGGCGGTAAAGTGATTTCGGAAGAGCTGGGGATCAAACTGGAGAACGTAGGCCTGGGGGATCTGGGCCACGCAAAGAAGATCACGATTAACAAGGACAACACAACCATCATCGAGGGCGCCGGTAAGCATTCGGACATCGAGGGGCGCGTGAAGCAACTGCGGGTTCAGATTGAGGAAACGACGTCGGACTACGACCGTGAGAAGCTCCAGGAACGGCTGGCGAAACTGGTGGGCGGCGTAGCGGTGATCAAAGTCGGAGCGGCGACGGAAACCGAGTTGAAGGAGAAGAAGGCGCGCGTGGAAGATGCGATGCATGCAACCCGGGCCGCGGTAGAGGAAGGAATCGTGCCGGGAGGCGGCGTGGCATTATTGCGTTGCATGCCTGCGGTGGAGAAGCTGAAGCTGGAAGGGGACGAGGCCATCGGGAGCAACATCCTGCACCGTGCCCTGGAGGAACCGCTGCGGCAGATCGTAAACAACTCGGGGTATGAGGGAGCGGTGGTGCTGGAAAGGGTGCGTCAGAGCAGCGAGCTGAACTTCGGGTTCAACGCCGAGACCGAGAAGTACGAGGATCTGGTGGCCGCAGGGGTCATCGATCCGACGAAGGTGACGCGGACGGCGTTGCAGAATGCGGCGTCGATCGCGGCGCTGCTGCTGACGACAGAAGCCCTGATCTCGGACGTCAAGGAAGATCAGAAGGCTCCTGCCATGCCTCAGGGCGGCGGCATGGGTGACATGTACTAAAGCGCCGGATCTTTTGAATCTGCAAAAAGGCTCGTGGAATGAAACCACGAGCCTTTTTTATGAGGCACGGACTGTGCTGCCCGTTTTCGGAGGCAGACGCTCATACGTCCACTCCCCGGAAATTGAGAATGAGAGCGGGCCTGTCTATGGCGAATCGATACTGAGACCGATTCTACGGATGACAACGTCCAAAGCGAAGGGACATCGTTTCCGAAATTCACCCGATTGGCAGTGAAACGTTCTAACCAGTAAACCAGGGGCACAATCCTAAGCACGGAATCGTTTCTGAAAGTAGTTTGCTTCGCGACCCCGTCGTGCCGAACATCTGTGCCAGGCTGTCCTGACTTACTCCAGGAAGCGCAGGTTCGAATCCGCTGTCCTTACCGAGCTGAGCGAGCAACAAGAGGAATCGAGCCTGCGGCTGGTTGATAAGAGGAATAAGCCGCATTTTGGGGGAATCGGCGTTTGGAATTTCCGGTAACTGCAGCTTATTTAACCTGCCATTTTCCCATTTGGCCGTTCATTCCGGCGCCGCGCGCGATTGTACCAAAGGCCGGCGTAAAATAGCTTGGAGTTTTTGCACGTTATTGCCATGCCGCCTGATTTGCGCTTGATGCTTGGCACGGTTTATGCCCTAATCGCCGATATATGAATCCTGTACTGCGGCCAGCTTGC
>JBEKKY010000443.1:0-4229 GCA_050010475.1 Acidobacteriota bacterium
AAGGGAAACATGGATTCTATCCATCCTACTTTAGTGCACGCTGACAGGAATTTCTCGAGGCCTGACCTCCGGTTTCTGTGGAATCGTTATTGTCAGTACACCATTTTTATAATCGGCACTAATCTTTCCTGAATCCACAGTATCCGGGAGACGGAATGAACGGGTAAATGAGCCGTAGAAACTCTCCACCCGGTGATAGTTGCTCTTTTTATCCTCGTTTTCCATTTTTCGCTCGCCCTTCAGGGTCAGCGTGTTTCCTTCGAGCTTCAGCTCTATCTGCTTTTCGGTCATTCCCGGAAGTTCTGCATGAAGAATCAGGTTCCCGTCTTTTTCCAGGATATCTACCGACGGAATCCAGTTTTCAGTTCTTTCCGGGGTCGAGCTGAATGGGAAGTCGTTGAAGAATTCCTCAAACAGCCTGCTTGTCGTGGGATACTCAGATCTTCGAACATATGGAACTAATCTCATTTCCCTTTCCTCCTTTAATATTAGTACGACACCCATATAATATGTGAGTCGTCCATTGTCAAACTTTGGCGAGTATGCTGAAGGGCGGAGAATTTGCCTCCGCCTCCTTCATGCTTTCGCGCCTTAGGGGATTAGCTATTAACTTTGATTGTGCGGGGTTTAACTTCAGGTTTCTGTGGAACCGTTATGTCCAGAATGCCGTTTTTTATAATCGGCTTTTATGCCGTCCAAATCTGTCGAATCCGGCAGCGTAAAGGACCGTGAAAATGGGCCATAATAACTTTCCTGCTGATGGAATGTATATCCGTTCGACTCCTGGGATTTGCGCTCGCCCTGTATGGTTAATACTTGGCCCTCGATCTTCAGCTCGATTTCCTTTTCGCTCATGCCGGGCAGCGACGCCATCAGATGAAGGTTTCCTTCCTTTTCGACCACGTCGGCAGCAGGCGTCCAACTTTCGCCGCGTCGGCTTTCGAGAGAACGAAACGCCCAATCATTGAAGAAATCCTCAAAAAGCCTGAATGGAGATGCCGGAAAGGCCCTCGGTTTTTCCGGTACTTCGGAACGTGTGATTTTGGGTGCCATAGATTCCTCCTCATTTTTGCTCCGCCCTTTCCTGAATAGCGGTTACTCTTTTTAATAATGGCACCTAATAAAATCTCAGTGAATTCTTGTCAAACGGTGACAGCCACCGCTGTCCCCAGGATTGGATAATGCCAGTGCTGTGGTGACTTTGGGGACAGCGGTGGCTGTCACCATCACATGATAGCGGTGGGAGGAGCCGGCTCATCCGGCTTTCCGGCATTCGCCAGAGGAACTCTGACCATTACGAGCATAAGGACTACGAATGCGACCACCATGCCGATCCAGTGAGGCGATTGGAAAACTTGAGGCGTTTTCCCGCGCCAGATTCCGGCAATTACTAACCCACATAGAGCCTCACCGGCAATGAGGCCGGATGCAGTGAGGACCCCGGCATTGTCGACGCGGGCTTTCTGGGCTTCATTGAAGCCGCGTTGGTCGCGAATCTTGTCCGTGATCCAGCGAATGATGCCGCCGACGAAGATGGCAAAGGTCGTTTCGAGAGGCAGGTACATTCCAACCGAAAACAGCATGGGGCTGCGCACTTTGACCATTATCATGGCGAACCCCATCAGGATTCCGACGACCACCAGAGGCCAAGCCATGTTCCCTCCCACGATTCCCTGGGAAAGCATGGCCATCAGGCCTGCTTGTGGGGCCGGTAACTGGGCACTCCCAAAATGGTAGGCATTATCGAGGACCATCAAAGGGAAAAACAGAACGAGTGAAGCGATGATAATGCCAAACATGTCTCCTATTTGCATCCTGGCGGGAGTGCCGCCCAGGATGTAGCCGACCTTGAGGTCCTGCAGCATTTCGCCGGCGACCGCCGACGAAACGCAGATCACGGCTGCGACCCCAAGCACAGCGGCCACACCGCTGACTCCGGCGACGCCGAGTGCGACCATCAGCAAGGCCGAAACGACCAGAGTACACAAAGTCAATCCGGAAACCGGGTTGTTGGAAGAACCGATCATGCCGACCAGGTTGCCCGAAACCGCCGCGAAGAAAAAGCCGAGAACTACCATGACGAGGGCTGCCACAATTGCCCCAGTGAGGATTTTAGAGCCTGTCAGGGTACCTGCGCCGGCAATGAAAAAATAATAAAGACCGATCATCGCGATAAAGACCAGCGCCACACCGATAAACACTACCTTTGCATTCAGGTCCCGTTCCGTCCGGTTGATGGCCTTGTGGACGTCGGCTGATTTCCTGAGATCGCTGATCGCCCGGGCCATTCCGGCCCCAAGCTGGGAACGCATGCGGAACAGGGTATAACCTGCGCCAACCAGCATGCCGCCGACCGCAATAGGACGCACAATCGAGAAGTAAACAGCGCCGGCCAGAGTCCCCCACGAAGCAGTGGCTCCGGTGGCCTGCAATCGAGGGCCGAGAAGGAATGTCAGGAGCGGAACCATTAATCCCCATGCAAGCACACCTCCCGCGAAGTTCAGAGCTGCCAAAGTGGGACCTATGATATAGCCGACGCCAAGATAGGCGGGGCTGATCGCAGGTGAATTGAATGTGCTTACCCCGCCAGTCGTGATAGTGGCGACGTTCGGATTTGTGCTGGTGCGGAGAAGCAGGCTCTTTCCCATTGCCCCGATATTCACCGTGAATGTCTTTACCTGTTCAAAAACGTTCAGTTGTGCCAGCGCATTGACCAGAGCGCCGAAGCCCATGTTGGCGAACAGTATTTTCGCCGCCTTCGATCCCTGCTGGCCGGCTTTATGGATCTCAGAGGCTGCAACCGATTCTGGAAAGGGAAGCTCAGGATCTTCGACCATCACGCGCCTGAGCAGCGTGACGAACAATATTCCAAGCAGTCCGCCGATGACCATTAATGCAACGCACTGCCAGTATTTTCCCATCCCGAGGCCCGGCCAAAGTCCTGCAAGAACAAACGCAGGGATTGTGAAGACTGCGCCGGCTGCGACGGATTCGCCTATGGAGCCGATCGTACGGGCAATGTTTTCCTCCAGCAGCGATCCCTTCATCAGCCGGAGGACAGACATGCTGATGACTGCAGCCGGATAGGTAGCCGCAATTGTCATTCCTGCTTTCAAACCGAGATATGCATTGGCTGCGCCGAGAATCCCGGTCATCAGTAGTCCGAGGATAATGGCTCTCAGAGTGAATTCGCTCATCTGAACATCGGGCGGAACATAAGGCCGGAATCTCGATTTTTCTTCCACGTCTGGCTAAGCGGGCTATACCGATAAGATTCCCGTGGAGTGGCATCAGAAGGGGAAATCGGCATGGAGAACATACAAAGCGATTTTCTGGTGGCAACACCAGGACCGCTTTTTGGATTGGCCAGATTTTTTGATTTCGGGGCGACGTTTGACCGGTATAATCACAGTTCATCTATAGCCGAAGCAGACGTCAAAGCGTTGCTGTCTGACTGGTATATAGTAGCGCAAGATTTGTGGTCTAGTATTCAGAAACAGACTTCGGAAGGCGAAGGGCAGTAATCCACGACTGTCCAGCATGGTAAAACACAAAAATAAGTTTTTACCACATCAGCAAAATGTCATACCCCAGCAACCCACGCAATTAACCTATTTCGCCGCCGAAGGTTTTTCGGGTCCGTTACCTCATCCAAGTTTACTCATCAAATACAACGAAGCCTTTCCTGGTTGCGCTGAGAGAATCGTGGGAATGGCAGAACGTCAGTCTTCCCACAGGCAAGCCATCGAGCGGAAGGTAATTTATTCCAACGTTGTCAGTGAGCGGCTAGGTCAAATATTGGGATTCATCGTTGCTATCGTGGTCGTGCTATCTGGCGTTTATTTGACTATGCATGACAAGCCGACCCAAGGGATTGTGGCAATCCTAAGCCCATTAATAGGGCTTGTGCTTGCATTTATCTATGGCAAACGGCACCAGCAAAAGCAGTTATCTTCCAAGAACCCTCAGGTAAGGCCGCCTACCGAGCAACACTAGAACCGATCATTACCCGATTTTGGATATCAACGGGGAACGCTCAATCTATGGTATATTTGTTGTTTTTTCAGGAGATATTCGACCGTGACACTCGATATAAAGAACACTCTCAACTTGCCGAAGACATCTTTCAGCATGAAAGCGAACCTGCCGCAGCGCGAGCCGGAAATGCTGCGTCATTGGGAGAATATCGATGTGTATGGAAAAATTCGGAAGGCTCGTGCCGGGTGTCC
>JBEKKY010000444.1:0-3238 GCA_050010475.1 Acidobacteriota bacterium
TTATCTTCTGAATCTTCAGACCGGCGAACAGAGGCGCGTGACCGGATTCGGGCAATGTTGCTTTGGATCCTGGTCTCCCGATGGCTCTTACCTTGCACTCGCTTTCGGAGATCAACGGACCAGCGACGTTTATATTGCAAGCCTTGACGGCAAGCGCACGCGACGAATAACTGATTCCCAAGCGATCGACATCAAACCGGTATGGTCTCCCGATGGGAAAAGAATTGCCTTTATCTCCGTTGCTCCCGAGTCCGAAGGCGGGACGGCGAGCGCATATATGATCGATGCCGATGGCAAGAATCAGAAGCGGATCGGCGACCTGAATGCATATGAGGTCTCATGGTCCCCGAGTGGGAAGTCTCTTCTTCTCTGGTCCGCTGAGGGTCTCTTCCTGGCATATCCGGATGAAAACAAAACGGTCCGGTTGACGGGTGGAGTTGTCCAGCCCAGGGACGCCGTTTTGACTCCTGATGGACAGGGTGTGATGTTCCGTTCCAATCACGAAGGGGAATGGTATCTTTATGCTGTCGATCTGAACGGCGGCAATCTCAGGAAAATCAGCGGTAGGCTGACTGCCTCCACCTTTTGCTTTTCCCCTTTGAAAGACTAGGAGCGTTTTGAAAAGGAGTGACCGATGAAGCGTTATAACTTGGCAGGTCTTTTTTTGTGCGGGCTGTTTTTGGGAGGGAACGCGTGGGCTCAACAGCAGCTCGATAGACTCATCGACCAACAAATCGATACCCTCGTCGGTACCTATAAGTCGTTGCACCAATCGCCGGAGCTTTCCGGTCATGAGGAAAAGACGTCGGCATTGGTAGCGAAAGAACTGCGAATGCTTGGGTACACGGTCACCGAACGTCTGGGCAAATACAAGCGAGCGGGCTGGATCGGATATGGGGTTGTAGGAGTATTGAAAAACGGTCCCGGACCAACCGTTCTCGTCAGAACCGACATGGATGCGCTGCCGGTAACGGAAAAGACCGGGCTGCCATATGCGAGCCGTGTCCGAACGAAGGACGACGCCGGCCAGGAGGTTGGTGTCATGCACGCCTGCGGGCACGACATACACATGACTTCTTTTCTCGGGACCGCGAGAATGCTGGTAGAACTGAAAGACCAATGGCATGGGACTCTTTTAATGGTCGGGCAGCCCGCCGAAGAAACGGGCAGCGGAGCGGAAGCGCTCGTGGAAGACGGGATCTATACGCGTTTCCCCAGGCCGGACGTCGCGATCGCACTTCATGATAACGCGACCTTGGAGGCCGGGAGAATCGGATATACACCTGGATTTGCTTTGGCAAGCTCGACTTCGGTAACCGTCACAATGCGTGGTGCCGGCGGCCATGGATCCGCGCCGGAGACCACGAAAGACCCAATCGTTGCAGCTGCGCAAGTGGTTCTTGCATTGCAGACGATTGTGAGCCGGGAGAATTCTCCCTTCGATCCCGCAGTTGTAACAGTCGGTTCGATACAGGGAGGGTCGAAGAACAATATCATTCCCGACGAGGTGCGGCTGCTTCTTACAGTCCGAACCTATAAGGAGGAATTACGGCAGCGCATTCTGAATTCCATCACCCGAATCGCCAGGAATACGGCTCTGGCTGCCGGAATTCCGGAGAAACTCGCTCCGACCATCGAAGTGACCGAGTACGTGCCTGCTACGTTCTGCGATCCGGCACTCACCGAAAGAGTCGCTCGCGTGCTGGAGAAAGCAATCGGCACAGGAAACGTTGAAAAAACATCCCCGGTCATGGGTAGCGAAGACTTTGGCAACTTGGGCCTCGAGGGGAATCAAATTCCGATTGTGTTTTTCTGGCTCGGAGCCGTTGATCCTGTCAAAGCTGCAGAAAGCAAGAGAACCGGCGAGAGGCTGCCATCGCTCCATTCCAGCTTATTTGCACCGCTTCCTGAACCCACCATCCGTACCGGGGTGAAGGCAATGACGTCGGCCGTACTGGATCTCATGAATAGATAGCTGGAATCAGGATGCTGGTTCCGACTGTTTTTGTCCGTGAGGCGTTCAAACCTGCAATAGTCTTCAACATGCTGCCATCATTTTCCTGCACAGTCATCCGCACTCATCCTAGGCGGCTTTTCTAAATTCCTATCTGCCGCTATACACTCCAGCGTAGTCCTTGTTATTCGCTTCGTAATTTTCCTTGAGGTTGCCGCAATATCCTTGAAGCAATTCTCCGGCCTTCACATTGCCATTCTCCTGTTTTACCGTAATAAACTTGTGCCATTCGGGCGGGTCGACTTGAGGAAAATCGATCCTCTGGAAATTAAGAAACCGGCTGCTGGCCTTTCGTGCCGTCGATGCGTGCAATATGATCTGGGCATGGGTCAGAATGCTTAAATCTTCCAAACTGCGCATAAGCTTATGCGGGTCCGTAGCGGATAACTCGGAGACCCACTTTTCCTCGATCTCCTGAAGTGTTTCCATCCCCATTTTGAAAAGCGGCTCAGTTTTGTATTCACTGCAGAAGTACTGCATGGCCCGGGCAATTCCCGCATGCAGTTCTTTCCAGTCCATTCCGGTCCTTTTCTTTATCGGGGCATACACCCTGGCCTTTTCCCTTGATAACTGATCTTTTGACACAACCGTTCTATCAGCTTTCAGAGCATATGCGGCTGCCTTTCGGCCGGCATACCTTCCAGTGGCGGCGGCGAAACTGTGATCGCCGGGAGAAAATAATTGTGTGCCGGCTGCATAGAGTCCATCGAGAGAGGTTTTCAAATCCCAGTCGATCACAAGGCCGCCGCCGTTGGCCTCTCGCCACTGAGGCGGACTGGACCCTTCGATCAATGCGTAATTCTGAAGCTGATCTTTGCCTGGATCGAAGCCGGATTCCGTATAAGTGTCGACAATGATTTTTCCGGTGCACTCCTCCTCCAACAACATGTTCCAGACAGCTTTGCGTTCGATCTCCGGCATTGACGGGAAATCGCCGTAGAACGGCAGCGCATACTCGCCTTTAAGCACATGCTCGCGGATGGCTGCCCATCCAAATCCCATTCGATCGACATCCTTTTTGCCCCAGCCCGGTTCCGTCACAATGGGAAGTTCCTTGCCGTCGGCATCGACGAGCAGCACATTCTCGTAGCTTGCATCGCCGGCACCGGTATACCATCGGTGCTTGAACCCAGGCGCAATGCCCATCACTCCGGATCTTTCCATCAATGTGAATTCAGCGCCGGCTCTCCATGCCATGGCGATGCCGTCTCCCGAAACCGGACG
>JBEKKY010000445.1:0-3233 GCA_050010475.1 Acidobacteriota bacterium
AACAGGCGCTGCAGAAGGGCCTGGAAGACAAGGGCCGGGAATTTGTTGAGGCCGGCTCCGAGATCTATAAAAAAGTGTAGAGCCGGGAGCGCCGGCGTCTCGCCGGCTTTTTTACGGCCTATATGAGGAAGGCGCTTTCGAAACGCTTCTAAAAGAGCCGGCGAGACGCTGGCGCTCCCGGCCAAACCTCATTTACCGTAAACCTGAGAGACGACTGCATCGCCGAAAGGAGTCGGGTGCGTCTCCCTGACGGTCAGAGCGGTATGATCCGCTGACAGAAAATACTCTCTTTCCCATCGCCTGACCACATCCCCTTCCGGACCAACGGAAGTGCTTGTGCCTTGCAGGATCAAAATTCCATTATTCCAACTCGAAGTGGACCGAATCGTGGTCGGGGGACCGGGTGCGTTTGATTTTGTGTTGACGTTTTCCGCGCCATCCAGCGTGTACTTCGATTCCTCGGTAGTCTTTTCGCCATCCAGTACGCCGGTCTGAGTCACGACGAATTCGTTACCCGATTGCACAATATCCAGGGCTATGCCGCCCGGCGTTATTCGGGCAGGTATTCTTATGGTGCCGAAGGGTGTCACGATCATTTTGCCATCCTGTACCGCAGTCTGGGTTCCAGCGAAATTATTACCCGATTGCGTAACCTCCGTGGTTGTACCGCCCGGGGTTGTCGGGACAGGCATTGTTTTGACAAGCAACCAATGTCCGCTGAAGTTTTCGGTTTGCTGCGCAAAAACTACTCCGCAAATCAGCAACAAAATCAAAAGAATTCCCTTTCTCATACGCTGCCACCTCCAAAATAGGTCCGCTTAACCGGAACAGTTTGAAAACTGCTTTTGATCAAATAGGAAGTTTTCTGAACCGTATCTCCATCATTCCCTGTTTCGCCGCATTAACCCTGGTCACCATTTCACGCGTTTCCCCAATCCAGCCAACGATTGTTTCATCCGTAGGAACCAGTTCGCCAATGCGAGACAGAGCCCCTGTACGGTTCATGCGCAAAAAATAGCGATACGCCAGAGTGCCGGACTTCATATTGGGTTTTTTTGAAGCATCCGAATATGCGACCTCCAGCAGCAGCGAATCATCGATATCAACAAAGATGTTACCGATGCAGGCACCGGTCTCCAAAATACCTGGATCTAATTTCCTGACCGCCTGGCCATCCGGCGAGTATTCCATAGCCTCCTTGCCCGCCAACGCTCTGAGACCGCTGAAATTCGAACGTTCGGGAGGGATTGACAGAATGAAGTTGCCGTTCGACCGAAATGAAATCCGGATTTGATTAGGCATGTTGAGCATCTCAAAATCCAATTGCCTCTGCCAATTGTCAATTGCATAATTGGGTTCAAACGTTACCGGCATCAGATTGTTCTGGCGGCCGCTTTTTGGATCGAGTACATGAATTATGTCAGCAGTAATGCTTTGACCGCGTGCTAAAGCCCGGACACTGGACAAAAGATCATTTCGAACACCTAGCGCATAAATGCTTCCTTGTGGGCCGACTGCAATTTGACTTATGAAGCTGCCGTTCAACCGGCCAAGCTCCTTGGGCGGATCGTCATCACCGAAATTGCCCTCAAAGAAAACCGCGGACCGAGTATCCACAGTTTGGCACGAGAGCCACAACCGACCTCCAGGCCCGGGATAGACTGAATAAACCAGTCCCATATCGGAAGGAAGGGCTGGTTCCCAGGACGACACGGTTCCATCAGGTTCGAACCGCAATACCCGGCTGGATATCAAATGATTGGATGGGTCAAGTTTTGTAGAAACCGCGTAAAAATAGGATCGGTAACCAGGATCATACTCCAAACTTTCAGGCTTCAAGCCCATTCCTGGCTTCACGCGTTCCTGCCAGGTGCCGTTCGGCAATGGCAATGCAGCTGGAATTTCTTTCTTATTTTGATCGGGCACTATCTTTCCAGTCTCCGGCCCATTAGAAAGCTTTGCAGCCTCTCCACCGCGTTGTCTTGAACCGGGACGCATGGAAAAGAACAGGCAAAGCGTGCAGCACAACGCAGCAGCAGCAACCCATGGCCAAAATCTCACAGCACGCCGCCAGTTTGGTTTCCGCTGATCCGATTTGAATTTATGAAATTGCCTGGGCAAGTCCGCAACAATAAGCCGATTGGCAATTTCAGGCCAGAGGTCCCGTTGAGGCGTGATAGTCTGTGGGAGGGAAGCTGCCTGGCTCTTCAGTGATTGGAAAGAGTGCAGCGTGCTGCTGCAGCTTCGACAATGAGCGAGATGCTCCTGCAGATGATCGCAGCTGTCCGGGGGCAGTTCCGAATCAAAAAAATCATCCATCAGTTCCATTACCTGTTCACATTTCATGGTCGTTCAAGAGCCTCCCTCAGGAGTCTTCGCGCACGGGACAGTTGCGCTTTGCAGGTTCCTATAGCCACGCCCAGTGCGGCCGCTATTTCTTCGTGACTGAATCCCTCAATTTCGTGCAGGATAAAAATCGTTCTCGCTTGCCTGGGCAGCACTGCAATTGCACTCTCGAGATCCAATTGCAGGTTCGATGGTACTTCCCGCGCTGAAACCAACTCTGATGCTTCCTCTGCCGGTGCTGTTCGCCTGTCCCTCGCCTCCTCAGCCTTGAGTTCATTCAACACTACATTCATGGACACCCGAAACAACCAGGAACCGAAACTGCTCTCGCCTCGAAAAGAATGCAGCTTCGTCCAGACCCGGATAAAGATTTGCTGCGTCAGATCTTCGGCTTTGGAGCGGTCGGCGAATATTCTCAGACAGAGCGCATAGACCCTGCCGACATGGCGGCGGTAGAGCGCTTCAAACGCACCATGATCTCCTGACCTGGCTTGCTCGACCAGATCCGATACATCCTCTTCCACTCCCGCCAGTTTTGGCACTGCAGCCTGGGAAGGATTCATTTCAGTGCGCTCGTGTATTAGGACAGGCTTCCGGTTGAAAAGGTTTAAATGACTTTTGAAATATCCCTGCTTTTATCGCAGGTATGGGCGGCGCATGCTTGGCCCCTACACGACTTCCTGACCCATCCAGCGCGCATTTGGCCAGCCCAGGTGTGCATGGGAGTTGAACAACCGCACCAGAGGATGCGCCCCCCATTCCACTACACTGACCGTGGCAGGATCGAGAAACAGGCGTCCCGTCGCTTGGAGCGGTATCCCGAGAACAGCTGCGAGTAAAGCTTTGATCGGACCGACGTGACTGACCAGCACAACGGAATTTTCAGG
>JBEKKY010000446.1:0-3227 GCA_050010475.1 Acidobacteriota bacterium
TTGCCGCCGATGGTCCCCATGTCGCGGACGTGGGGAGTCGCGACGCGCAGCGCGGCCTGCGCCAGCGCCGTGTACTTCTGGTTGATGGCCGGGTGGGCGGCGATATCGGCGAGGCGGGTAGTTGCTCCGATTTTCAGCATGCCCGCTTCTTCCTTGATGTAATCGAGACTGGGGTTAACGGTTTTGATGTTGATCAAGGTAGCGGGGTACATCTTGTCGGGAAGGATATTGTCCTTGAGTGTGCCGATGAGATCGGTTCCGCCGGCAATAATGGTTGCTTTGCCGCCGGCGAGGGCGGTTTTGGCTTCCGCCAAGGTCTTTGCATTCTCGTGATTGAAAGCTTTCATTTCTCCTCCTATGCCTTTCCCAGCGCTTTGAGAATTTTATCGGGCGTGGCCGGCGGATCGACCCACTTGCCGATAGCATTATGAATCGCACAAACAACCAGATGGGTATTCGCCAAAGAATGGCTGATCCCGTTGGCGCCGTAGGCTGCGTTGCCTGCGCGCGTTTCCAGTAACTTCATGTCGACATGAGGCATGTCCAGCATGGAAACCTTCTTATAGTCGAACATGTTTGCGTTCAGTTTGACCCCGGTCTTCTTGTCAAAGAAAAAGTCTTCCTGCAGCTGGCACCCGGCGCTGAAATCCATCACCTGGTGAATCTGGCCTTCCAGTGAAGTTTGCCGGATGATCTTGCCGGGATCTGCAACCACTCCAAACCGGATTATCTCAACCTGTCCGGTTTCTGGGTCGACAGCAACCTCGCACATCGCAATGTTCATGGTGTCCAGATATTTCCCCATGCCGGTGGCCCAGAGAGCCGTCGGAGGCCTGCCCGAGAAGGTCGCGAACAAGTCGGCCTGCCCCACAGCCCTGGCGAGCGGAACTGCTTTGCTCGGATCGGATTTGACGATTACGTTCCCGTCCTTCATGTCCAGATCTTCGGGTTTTAAGCCTTTGAATGGACTAGGTGCAGCCTGGCCCCCGCCGCCGAAGCCTCCGAATCCGCCTGCGGCCGGAGGATTTTCTGCATTCTGAATCGCAGTTTCCAAAATCCGTTTTTTGAGAATGTTGGCACATTCTTTTGTCGCCCAGGAAGAAGCAGTCGTTCCATCGCTTCCGCCACCGACAGGAGTGAAGGTCTCCCTGTAGTCAAAATCGATGCTGAGGTCTTCATACTTGAGGCCCAGTTCTTCGGCAACAACCATTGCGTTCCCTTCAACCGCATATATCCCGGTGCAGGGACCCTGGGTAGGCATGTGTACTTTGCCGTTCTTGATCTCCAGTTTGCAGTTATATCCCGAGAAAGAATGCCGCGGGCACATCTGATAGCGGAAACTTGCGCCGTGCATTCTCCCGTCGGGGAGCTTTTTCGCGCCGGTCGCGTGCCATTTCCAGTCCATCAGCTTCTTCCCCTCCTCCACGCACGCCTGATAGCTGGGTACGGGGTTGGGATCCGTATAATCGGTGGGCCCGTGGAGATTCAAGGTCGCAATATCGATCGGGTCCTTATTCAGCTTTTCCGCAATCAGGTAGATTGCCATGGTCAGCGAATCCCAGTTGAACGGGCAATGCTGACCGCTGGTGTACATTTTCCCCCTGTTGCTGTTCACGACTTCCATCGTCTGCTTGATATTCAGGCATCTTGTCGTGAAATAGGGACCATAGCCTTGATCGCCGGAAGTGCCGAGGTTTGAAACGGGAGGGACTCCGGCATCGGCGATGGAATAGTCTTCGATCGCGGTGATCAGGCCGTTGTTTTTAAACCCGACCTTCAGGTGCATGAACCGTTGGTTCATATTGAAGTCGTACATTTGGTAGCGGTTGTTGACCATGCGAACCGGCCGGCCGGTTCTTTTGGCAAGCAGCGGAGTGATTTCCTGGGATTTTCGCGTGCCCCAATCGCAATACTTGCCGCCCTGGAAAAGACCTTCCTGTTTCACCTTTTCGGAAGGAAGGCCGTACATACCGCCCACCGCGTCTTTTCTCTGGACCGCACCTTCTATATGCAGGCTCTTTTGGTCCGAACTCTGCATCGGGTCATCATACCAATAGGCAGCCGACCCGGAGGGATTAGGAACACTCCCGCAGAAAGCAGGCATGTTGAAGTCGTATTCGATGATTTGATCCGCTTGCTTGAAGCCGGCTTCGACATCGCCCCGATTGTTGGAAGCAATAGTAACGTTGCCCTTGCCTCTCGGGTTGTCCCGGATAACCGGTGCATCCGGCTTCCTTCCTTCGAGTATGTCGACGACGTGCGGACGAACCTCCCACTGCGGGTTGAGGGCCTTCAAAGCTTCGTCACAGGCTTCTTCGGTTTCCGCAACGACGATCACGGCCACTTCGTCATCTTCCATGTCGGCGATAGGGTCAACATAGGCGCTTGGAGGTCCGCCCATTCCCA
The DNA here is from genome assembly GCA_050010475.1 of Acidobacteriota bacterium. Lineage (GTDB taxonomy): Bacteria > Acidobacteriota > UBA6911 > UBA6911 > UBA6911 > UBA6911. The sequence continues at coordinate 2,407 of JBEKKY010000446.1, forward strand.
TTCCGCCGCCATAGCCGCCGCCCTGGCTCTTGGGCGCGGTCCCGCCAGAAGCCTGCGGCGGATTTGTTCCGAGTCCCGCTGCCGGAGGGCCGAAGGCCACTGGGGCTTTGGCTTCAGGGGCGTTGCTGGCGGCAGCAGCATTCGGTGCGCCCGGAGCGCTCTTTGGTGCACCGCCGCCGGGTGCCTGCTTTGGTGCGCCGCCTCCCATCCCCATCATTCCGCCGCCACGGCGGCCGAAATTCTTCAGATCCTCATCTTCCCACGTCAGAACATCGACGACGCCGGGGATCTTTTTTGCTGCGGCAACGTCGACGCTGGTCACAACCGCATTTGCGTAAGGGCTTCGGAGAAATTTGGCATACAGCATGTTATCAAAGACGTAGTCGATGCCGAATTTGGCTTTACCCGTTGCCAGTGAATAGGACAGTTTACCGGGGAGGTTTGGCTTCCCGACAACATTGAATTTTTCCCTTTGTCCATTAGCACCTGCAAGATCGGCCATGCTATGCGCCCCCCTTCATTATCTGGGCTGCTTCCATGATCGCGGTAGGATGGCGCGGGTACGTGCCGCAGCAGCAGATATTGCCGGCGAGCGCCTGTTTGCAGTCGTTTTCCGTCGGGTTGGGATTCTTGCTCAGAAGAGCCTTGGCTGAGACGACGAAACCTGGGGTACAGTAGCCGCACTGCATCGCATCCCATTTACAGTAGGATTTAATCAGGGGATTCCACTTCGGATCGGCGGCGATGCCCTCGACGGTTTCAATCGACTTGCCTTCACATTCTACGGCCAGTGTGGTGCACGAGAGGACGGGGCGGCCGTC
>JBEKKY010000447.1:0-3538 GCA_050010475.1 Acidobacteriota bacterium
ACGCTTGCCATCACAGAACTCGTGACGCGATAAGTAATCCGGTAAATCAACCAACCGGAAAATGCAAATGCGAGCACGGAAAGCAGGCTCGGCAGAAACCCCGATCTATATTGCGAGTCAAAGATGACAAACGGCAGGTACACAAGGTGAACCAACGGCAACCAGTTCACACCCATTTGACCATATCCGGGCTCAAGTGAATCCACCATCCGGCGAGCCACCAGCAGATGAGCCTTGGCATCGTAGTGCGCCAAGGTCAGATTGTGAATGTAATAAAAAACAAAAAAAGAGATTCCCGTTAGAATGCCTGCAAGAAAAACAAAACGTGGAATCTTATTAGCCGGAAGGTCTTCGATCGATCTTGGGAAAAACATCAGGGATAGATCCTGTAAAGCATGCGCGGAAAAGCGATCGCTCGGAAAAGCGATCGCTTCCCGCAGATGGCTCAGCTTGCATATCCAGGCCACCACTCTTTCGATTCCCATTCCAAAGCCGGCGTGAGGGACTGTGCCGTACTTGCGGAGATCGAGATACCATTGGAATGGTTCGACCGAAAGATTGTGATCCTTGAGGCGTTTCATCAACAGATCGCAGTCATGAATGCGCTGCCCGCCGCCGATGATTTCGCCGTATCCTTCGGGCGCAAGGACGTCGACACACAAAGCGACCTCCGGCCGTTCAGGATCCGGCTGCATGTAAAAAGCCTTCACGTCGGAAGGATAACGGTGCACCATAACCGGAGACGAGTATTGTTCCGAGAGGATTGTTTCATCCCCTCCACCAAAATCGCCTCCCCACTGAATTTCTGATCCGGCGGCCTGCATCTTTTTCACCGCTTCGTCATAGCTTAGACGGGGGAACGGCTTGGATACCTTCTCGAGGGTTGCAGTGTCACGTTCCAGTACTTCCAGCTGAGTCCTGCGCCGGGTCAAAACCCGCTCAAGTATGAAGCAGATGAGTCCTTCCGCCAACTGCATCGTATCTTCCAGGTCCGCATAAGCGACCTCCGGCTCGATCATCCAGAACTCCATTAAGTGCCTTCGGGTTTTGGATTTCTCGGCGCGAAACGTGGGGCCGAAGCAATAAACCTTGCCGAACGCCGCTGCGGTTGCTTCATTATAAAGCTGTCCGCTCTGAGTCAAATATGCCTTCTGGTCGAAATAGTCCGTCTCAAAGAGTGTCGTCGTTCCTTCGCAGGCGTTCGGAGTAAAAATAGGCGTGTCCACCAGAGTAAACCCAAGGTCGTCGAAATAATCTCTGCATGCTTTGATCACTTCGTGACGGATCTTGATGATCGCGTGCTGGCGCGCACTTCTCAACCAGAGATGGCGATTTTCCATCAGGAATGCCGTCCCGTGTTCTTTCGGCGTAATGGGATAGTTTTCCGTCAATTGGACGATTTGGAAACCCGTGACGTCCAGTTCATATCCGCCCGGAGACCGCGAGTCTTTGCGAACGGTGCCCTTAATCTCAACACTCGATTCCTGTGCAAGTTTGTCGAGCGCCTCGAACTGCTCAGGAGTGAATTTTCCCTTAAATGCAACACATTGGATTATGCCGGTGCCATCACGAAGCAGGATAAACTGAAGCTTTCCGCTGCTTCGCTTGTTATAGACCCATCCACGAAGTGTGACCTCTTGTCCTTCATAGTTGCCTATATTCTCCACATAAACAGCCGGCATGGTTGTTTCCTCTTTACTTCAATAGATCATAAATTCGGGAGTCTTCCCTTTTTCCCTGCAGTGCTCCAGATATAAGGAATAATAGCTTGAACGCAGGAACTGCCCTTCGGCGATTGACATCTTTTCAGCCAGTTCTCGAATTCCACTCTCGGAGCCCTCAAATTCCGCATAGTTGCCTATCGGCGTTTCGTCAACTGTTACGTGGATTTCGCCTACGGAAAACTCCCGGCGGTATTTCTGATACCGAAAGCAGACGCGCATCCCGATTCGATCGAGAACTTGCAGCAGGATTTCCGCGTTCTCTACTGTCGTCTCCAGTTCTTCCCGAATCTTGAATATGCCCTGCGGCAGAGGAGCGCCTTTGTATGTTAAAAAATGCCGTCCCGCGGCGAACCTGATCCGCAGGAGGGATTGACTGGATCTGAGCTTCCGGTCTGGAAAATCGAGCAAATAATTATCTTCAAAATGTCTGTCCGATAGGATCACGGGATTCAAAATGGACAGCCGACGGCAAAAGTCCACGGGATCTTCGATATTCACTTTGATTTCAGTTTCTGTGCTCAAATCGGTCACACTTTGTGGCGGCGCAACACAACCCCACATTCGCTCAATAGCGACAAGGCCCGCTGATTCAAAGGATAATCCTGGTTATAGACAACCTCAGCAATTCCGCTGTTAATGATCATTTTGGTACACAGCAGGCAGGGGGCAAAAGTCGTATAAAGCGTGGAACCTTTCAGGCTGGTTCCGTGATAGGCCGCTTGAGTAATTGCATTTTCCTCGCCGTGACAGCACAAGCATTCATCCAGCGCTGTCCCGCTTTCGGCCATGCTGTTGCAGCGCGGACACCCTCCCTCATTGCAGTTTTTTGCGCCTCGCGGTGTGCCGTTGTATCCGGTCGAAACCACTCTCCGGTCTTTCACAATTATGGCAGCGACTTTCCGCTTCATGCAATTGCTGCGCATCGCCACGACCTTAGCGATATTCATGAAATACTCGTCCCAGGTCGGGCGCATAAATTGACTCATCAAAGGGGGAAGCAGTTCATCCAACTTGCGATGCAAATCATCGAGCGTCCCATTGTTGGTCACAACCACATCGGCCTTCCGCCGGGTTGCCTGAAGCTGTTGGCTGGCAGGATTGGTGGATTCCAGTTCACGCTTTTCCTCCTCGACGAACTGCTCGATCGTCTGAGCAGCGCCCTCCCTTGCTCTTTTCCGGCTGCGCTCGAACCGGATCCGCTGATCGGCATCCACGGCCAGCAGGATAAAATCCTTCCGGCGGTTCAGAGCTTCGACCTCGTAAGGATTGCGGATGGAATCGATGACATAGTTATGGCCCTGCTCCAGATTTGTCAGAATTCTTTCCGCCAATATCCCGGGACCGAACTTTTCCCTTAAATGGTTGCCCACCTCAATGAGGACTTCACGGGTGATTTCCCGACCTGTTCTGCGTATTTCTTCCCGAATCTCGTCCGAAAGAGAATGATATTCGAATCCCCTGCTCTTTAGATATTCGGAGACCTCGGTCTTTCCCGCTCCGTTTGTGCCCGTCAGTCCTATGATCATAAGGCCAAGATATTAACACATTTATGGTTCACCGTTCACCGTTTCCCGTTGAAAAGAGCGGGCATCCAACGGGGAACGGGAAACGGTGAACGGCAAACGATTTTAGTACAGCAAATACGGCCGCCTCTGTCGCAGAAAGCCTGCGACATCCCTTTGCCAGCTTTGCCTCATGAGGTCCAAGGGTGTTTGCCGCCGGATCATGTCCGGAATGTCGGGTCCGCCGCATAGAATTTCAATAGGCAGTTTCTCGTGTTCGTATTCATATGGCGGCTCGCGCCACCGGAAGTA
>JBEKKY010000448.1:0-3217 GCA_050010475.1 Acidobacteriota bacterium
TCGGTAATGATCTGCGGATTGCGCACCCAATTGCCTTTTTCGTCTTTGAGGACAGGCACTACCTTGGACACAAGATTTTTGGCCTTCATTTTGTAGGCGCTCCACATCTCACAGCTGATGCAATTCCACATGGCATCTTCGGCAGTCAGGAACCAGGGGAGGAAATCGGAGGCGCCGCCAACCGGGGCAGATCCATGTCTGGGCCCAGCTTGACCATAGATTGCCAGATCCGAAGAGATGGCGATGTCGCAGGCGAGTCCGATCTCCTGGCCCCCGGCGACTCGCATTCCATTCACACGGCAGATCACCGGTTTCTTGCACATCAGAATCGAATCCACCATGTTGTTGAAAAGCTCCATATAGGCGCCGTACTCTTCGGGTCTCTTGCTGTAGTATTCGGAATATTCTTTTGTATTACCTCCGGTGCAGAAGGCATTGGGACCGGTCCCGGTAAATATCGTTGCAACGACTTCGCGGTCTACGGAGGAATTCTCGAATCCTGCGATAACCCCTTTGACCATTTCCGTTGTATAGGAATTGTATTGGGCGGGATTATTCAGCCTGATCCAGGATACATATAGCCCGGGCACTACATTCCCTTTCGGGTCCTTCAGGGGTTTTTTTTCATAAACGACACATGGCGCTTCCGTACCCCAGTGTTCGGCGCCAAACCGGTTGTGATCCTTCTTCCCGTGTTCTCGTGGCATCCAATCAAGTCCCATAACGATCTCCTTGCTAATTGTAAGAATGGTTCAGACACCTTCGTGCGGGAGTTCCCGCCCTGAAATTTCCTTAATAGCAGTGGCAATAAATAGAACAGAGCAATGTATCACTACTTTTTTTCAACCATACTGTCAAGAAGGAAATGGTTACCTTAATTGGTTACCTTAATGTTCGTTTACGGGTTTACGCGTTCACCCCTTCAAGTTTCAACCCGCGAACGCGTAAACGCACATGGTGTTTGTGTAAGCAAGGCTTGCTCTGTTAGGATTCCCTGGATGGACCTATTAGCTAATTTGAATCCTCAGCAGCGTCTTGCTGTAGAACACGGACGCGGGCCGGCGCTTGTGCTCGCGGGAGCCGGAAGCGGAAAAACCCGCGTCATTGCTTACCGAATCGCCTATCTGATTCAAAACGCCGCCGCCCGTCCGGAGAACATATTGGCGGTGACTTTTACCAACAAAGCTGCCCGGGAGATGCGGGAGCGAGTTCAGAAGATTGTCGGACCTTCCCGCAGCGCCGAACCTCTGATTTCGACTTTTCATTCATTCTGCGTGCGCCTGCTCCGAAGGGAGATTCATCACTTGGGTTACAAGCGCGATTTTTCGATCTACGATACGGACGACCAAAAAAACCTGATCAAGCAGGCTCTTCAGGAAGTCAAGGGGTCTGAACTGGAGCTTTCGCCCCGCGAAATTATTAGCCGGATCAGCTACGCAAAAAACCATGGAGTGGCGCCGGAGCAATATGCAATACGGTTTCCTTCAGCAACTGCGGATGAGGTGCGCCAGCTTTATGAGCAGTACAACAATCGGCTGCGCAGCTCCAATTCGCTGGATTTCGACGACCTGCTCCTCAAATCCGTGGCTGTCCTGGAAAAAGTGCCGGAGCTGAGGAAATACTATGGCGATTGGTATACCTACATACTGGTGGATGAATATCAGGACACCAATCGCCCGCAATACGAATTGCTTCGGCTGCTCACAACCGTCCACAAGAATCTCTTTGTCGTGGGGGATGAAGACCAGTCGATTTACAAATTCCGCGGAGCGGATATCCAGAACATACTCAAGTTTGAGAAGGACTTCCCAGGCGCTCGCATCATCAAGCTGGAGCAAAATTACCGGTCCAGCCAAAACATCCTGAAGGTTGCCGGAACAGTCGTCGAGAACAACACCGAGCGCAAAGGAAAGACCCTCTGGACGGAGAACGACAGTGGGGACGTCGTTACCGGTCATTGCTCCAAATCCGCTCGCGAAGAGGCAGATTGGGTTGCGGGCCAGATAAAAACCATTCTGGAAGAGAATCCCGAATTCCGCATTGCCGTTTTATACCGGGCAAATTTTCTCTCCCGAAATTTCGAAGACGTTTTGACCGACCGGGGAATTACCTATGCCGTCGTAGGAAGCGTCGCATTTTTCGGGCGAATGGAAGTGAAGGACTTGCTGGCCTACCTGCGAGTCATATTCAATCCTGAGGACGACCTGGCGCTTCTTCGGATCCTGAATAAGCCGCCCCGCGGAATTGGAAGCGCCACCGTTGAAATGCTCACCAATGCGGCAATAGAAAGAGGCGTCCCCATTCTGCAGATGGTCCGTGAAAAGGCTCAGGACCGCGGACTTTCTGCCAAAACATCAAAAGCTCTGCTAGGTTTTGCGGAACTCCTGGATAAATGGACGGCGCTTCAGGAGAAGGCTTCCATCGCTCAGTTGCTCGACACCATCCTGCAGGATATCCGGTACCGCGAAATGCTTCAGAAACAGGAAACGGCTTCGGAAGTTGAAAATCGGCTGGCGAACATCGAGGAACTGCTTCGAGCGGCCAATGAATCCCAAGCGAGGGGGGAAACCATTTCGGAGTTTTTGGACCGCGCGTCCCTCTCTTCCGAACTCGATCAGCTGGATCCCAATGCCCGCGTGGCGCTGATGACTTTGCACAGCGCGAAAGGGCTGGAGTTCGATGTTGTATTCCTGGCAGGCATGGAAGAAGGACTTTTCCCGCATTCGCAATCCATGGGCTCCAATGAGGATCTCGAAGAGGAAAGACGCCTGTGTTATGTCGGGATCACGCGCGCCAGGCGAAAACTCTTTTTTACCTGGACTCCATTTCGCAAGAATTATGGACCGGAAGCCGGGTTCCCTGCCCAGGTTTCGCGATTTATCAATGAAATGCCACAAGAACTGCTTGAGGGGCTTGAAACCGGAACCCTCGATTATATCGATCAGAGGCCGAGGTTTATAAACCGGTTCCATGAGCGGGCCGAACCGTATCAGACCATCTCCAGGTTCCGGCTGGAACGAAGCCGCACGCGCGAAGAAACGCAGGTGCAACCAAAGACGATTGCTGAGCTGCGAGCATACATTGAACAGAAGCAACGGTCCTCGCAAAGAGCAGATGAAGGGTCAAGTTCCGGGCCTTTGTTCAAAGCCGGCATGCGGGTCCGCCATGAACAGTTCGGCGATGGAATTGTGCTCAGCCGGGAGCGCGCCGGGAACGA
>JBEKKY010000449.1:0-3180 GCA_050010475.1 Acidobacteriota bacterium
GGCGCATTCAGGCTATTCGCCCATCTCTGTTTGGAAGCGGATCGCAGGACCGGGCGTTTCGAAACCATGCAGGGGGAACTCGCCAAGGCGATTGGCAAATCCCGACGCATCGTGGGGAAATACATCGACGAACTCAAACACAAGCAGGTATGCATCGTTCGGTCAGCACGGAACCAGCATGCTCGGACCTGCATTGAGATTCGGGACGAATACTGGCCGTATCGTCGGACCCCGGAAATCGAAAGCATCAATGGCCAGGTTCGTAATCCGTATGTTGAAACAATCAAGAGCAGCTTTGTTGCCATCGGCTGCACAATCGGAAAGTTCAGTGCCCGAGACGCTCAATTTGCGCAGGACCTTCAACAGCGCGGCATCCCACTGGAAATAGTGCAGGATGCCCTGCTCATGGGAGCCGCCAGAAAATATATCTCCTGGCTCAATGGCGGTGCGCCGCAGCCGATCGGAAGTCTGGTTTACTTTGCGGCGCTGGTTTCAGAAATCCAAGAGCGGCCACTGCCCGCGGATTACAGAGGATACCTCCGAGAAAAGATCGCGCGGCTGGCAAGGGCCTGGGCGAGGGAATCCGCGAAAGGACCGAAAAATGGGGGATGCCTAGGTATGCCCTGTCCGGAGATCGTTCAATAGCGGTCAGTTCAGGAGGTGATTTCCCCGGCGCCCAGGCAGCAGATCGAGGTTTTGCCCCGGTCGGCGCCGTGCTTGCGAAAAAAGGTTACAAGCAAAAATGCGAAAAAGAGACGAGATGATGTTGATTATCAACTAGATAGGGTGGGCCAAAATAAAGTTCCGCAAATGGGCCGATTATAGTTGCCGAAACCACTTGACGAGCTGCAGCGCCGCAACTATTCACCCAGTACGTTTCGTGGATACATTCAGGCAATCAAACAGTTTGCCGATTATTTCGACGAGTCCCCGGATAAACTTGGCACCGAAGAGGTGCGCCGGTTTCAACTTTACCGGCTCAAGGAGAAGAAGCTTGAGCCGAGCACGGTTAAGATAAGAATCTCGGCATTGCGTTTCCTATACAAGAAGACCCTCAGGCGTCGCGATCTTGACATCGACGATTTGCCTTTCCCCAAGGTTCCTAAAAAGCTGCCGGTGGTGCTGAGTCATGAAGAGGTGACGCGATTGATCGAAGCCGCCTCGAATCTCAAATACCGCACCATTTTGATGCTTCTGTACTCGACGGGTTTACGACGGGCCGAGGCTCCGCTTGTCAAACTGACTGACATTGACAGTCAGCGCATGATCATCCATATCCGGCAGGGCAAAGGTTCACGCGATCGCGATCTGCCGATGTCTCCCAAACTTCTGGATGCGCTACGTGAGTACTATCGTTCGAAACGGCCGAAGATCTATCTGTTCCCCAGCAGCGCAGGCCGTCTGGGTGTTGAGAAGCCGATGTCGGACAAAACCGTCTGGCACGCCGTTCGTGGTGCGGCAAAACGTGCGGGCTTGACTAAGACCATCGGTCCGCACACGCTGAGACACACCTTTGCAACCCACCTTTGCGAAGCGGGAGCCGACCTGAGGACCATTCAGCTTCTCCTGGGGCATTCCTGCCTGAAAGAAACCGCGATCTATTTGCATCTGTCGCAGCGTCATCTTCGTGCGGTTATCAATCCTCTTGACCAGATCACGCTTCGCAGCCATTCCGAACTGAAATATCCACCGGAGGAAAAACACTAATGGCACGGCCCCTCTGGGAGGTGGCCGATGTCATTCGCATGGCAGGCAGCAAATTGTGGGAGCGCTTCGGGGAAACGCTGAGCTGGGGACAGCTCAAGGTTCTCCATGCCATCGTGAGCTGCCGCACCGCCGCTCTTGGTGGGCATCGTGATCGATGTGCCAGTTGCGGGTATCAGGCTATCTCTTTCTTTAGCTGCCGCAATCGCCACTGTCCCAAGTGTCAGGTCAATGCTCGCGAGAAGTGGCTCCGCAATCGGCGACAAGAGTTGCTGCCCGTCGGCTACTTTCACATTGTCTTCAGCATTCCTCACCGCCTGGTCCCGTTGATCTGGCAAAACAAGAAACTCCTGCTTTCTCTGTTCTTCCAGACGACCGCGGCTACTCTCATGGAAGTGGCTTCCGACTATAAGCATCAAGGTATGAAGATTGGCTTTCTCTGCATCTTGCACACCTGGGGACAGACCCTGCAGCGACATCCGCATATTCATTGCGTGGTGCCCGGTGGTGGTCTGTCCCCTGATCACAGCCGCTGGATTTCGTCTCATCCGCGTTACTTCGTACCGGTCAAGGTTCTCAGCACTACCTTTCGCGACAAGTTTGTGGAAGGACTGACACAGGCCCATCTGGCAGGCAGATTGTCTTTTTATGGAAAATGCGAGCCGTTAGCCGATGCGGAAGCGTTTGCTGCGTTTTTGAAACCAATATCAGAGCAGGACTGGGTCGTTTACTCCAAGCCGCCCTTCGGCGGCCCTGAACACGTGCTTCAGTATCTAGCTCGATACACTCATCGTGTTGCCATATCCAACCATCGCATCGTCTCTGTTGATGAATCCCATGTGACCTTCCAATGGAAAGACTATGCCCACAACAACGCGCAACGCACCAAGACACTCACCCACGAGAAGTTCTTGCGCCGCTTCCTGCAGCATGTGTTGCCGAAAGGTCTGCCGCGCATTCGCTATTTCGGCTGGCTTGCCAATCGCCGACGCGGAGAACTGCTGCCGATTTGCCGAGCCTTACTCCATCACCCGGCACCAACGGCCGAACCCGATGAGCCGCAGGTAGCCAAGTGCCCTCGCTGTCACGGGACCATGTGCATCATCGAACGTCTGACCGCCGCACAAATCCGATCTGCGCTACACAGGATGGAATATGCCCTTGATAGTTCATGATCTTCAATACTGCCCGGCTTCGTCTCTCCCAAATGTATTGTGTCTGCCGGAGGCTTGTCCAAACCACGCAAAATCCCCATTTTCCCCGATGATTGAGCCTCTCTTAGAACCATATTCCTCCACGATTTCTACGACCCATCGCCGAACTGAGCCAAATCTGAGTTCTCAGCCACGGTTTCTTTCATCCCCCACGATGATAGAAAACGCATTATGAAAGGGCGCCTATGTGGCAACGTAGGCAGCTGTCGAAGTGACAGCTGATGGGGCTCTGCCCCAGACCCCGGGATTTTTTGAGGCATGG
>JBEKKY010000450.1:0-3166 GCA_050010475.1 Acidobacteriota bacterium
GGAGCGTACAAGAAATTCTCCAGATCAAGGCCGAGATAATGAACGTGAAGTTTTGCCTCGAAACTTCCGAAATCAGAGGGATATAGGTCCCTTAAGAATCGCCGATTAAAGTCGCACTCGGTGAAGATATGGCTTGCTGTATGCAGTTTCTCGAGAAGAAACACCTGATCACGGTATAGATCCGTCCCGGCGTGGAGAAAAAACGAGAAGGGAGTATGACGCAGCCGGCAAAACAAGTACGCGCAGGTTGCAGCATAGTTTCCCCAGTATGCCAGTACATGGTCGTAAGGGTTTTGGTTTGTTGATGCCCAAGCCCAGGCTTTGGGCGCAACGTACAGGCTTTTGGCCACCGGGAGCACGCCGAAGCGGGCCGCAGAACGAACGATCCTCCAGCTTTCCCTTGCCATTAAAGAGAGCTCCTTTGTCCGCCACGGGCGTATTCTCCGCACGGCTTGCAATTGCGCCAAGTGATGCACCCTACTCCTGGGGAGCACGGCGGGGTTGAGCGTTTCCGAAACAAAACGCCAAAGAGCAGGGTCCAGAGGATAAATGGGATATATGTCGATCTCAATTCCAAGCTCAAGCAAGGCCCGAATGTCCCGCTCGAAGAAGGTGTTTACCGTGCTCGGAAACTGGCTGGTGAAAACGGCTAAACGCATGATCTGAAGCACCCGACTGCCTCCGCAGGGTCAAGCGGCAAGAACGGCGTCATAAACCTGGCGCAGCCGGGGAATGACGGCCTCCGCGGTGTATCCGGTTTCCACGCGAGTGAGGAATTGGGCGGCAAGCCTGTTCCTTTCTCCTGGCGAAGACAAAAGCCTGGTAATGACCACCGCCAATTCGCCGGGTGAACCGGGAGTGACGAGGACTCCACACTGGCCGTCGTCCAGAACTTCCGTGATGCGACGTCCAACGCGCCCGGTCGCTCAATTTTCCGTCATACTGACATATTCAAGTATCCGCTCCGTGATCTTGCTTTGTGACTCGCGACGTTCGAACAGACGCCCAAAGACATCGACCGAAACCAGTTTTGCGATAAAGGATGAAGGTTCCGTCCGCATCAGGTGATCCTCAGCTCCCACTGTGAGCCCCACCAAATCAGCCACATAACCTTCGCGGAAGTAACCCGGCTTTACTCGCATATAGCGGTGCCCAAACATCGGAAACCCTTCCTTTCGTTTCCGGGTCAACTCGATGGGCAAATTGCGATTTGCCAGTTCGCGGACCGGCCATTTGTCGATCAGAAAGGGGTGCTTATAATCATGGAACCGAAATGACCGCCGACTTTTCCAGCGTAAGGGAAGGTTCACTGCGAATCGGATTATCTCCTCATCAAGAAAGGGAAACCTGGATTCAATGCTGGCCATCATCCCCATGCGATCGTTCCGATGGAGGAGCGAGACCAGATGTTCGTGCAGCATCTGCACGGTCTGGTAGTGGTCGCGGATCAGCCGCCGGTCCAGAAACCCATAGGCTTCCCAACCCCGCTCGCGATGTCGCTGCCGCTCGAACCCTTTGGCCAAGAGGCTCAGAAACCCCTCAATGGTCTCCTCCTGCCCCGGGAGGAGATAGGATTGCAGTCCGGGCACAATGCGATACAAGGCCTGAATGAAGTTCACCGGAAGCAGTAACCATCTGCGGTAACGTTCGGCGAGCAACCAAGGATATCCGAGGAACAGTTCGTCCGCACCTTCGCCGGTGAGCACGGCTTTTATCCCGGCAGATCGCGCAAGACCTGCTAAGCGCGCAAATGGAATCGCGTTGGTGTGAGTGACGATCGGCGCTTCATAGTGATAGGTCGTGGCGACCAAATCCGAAAGGATCATCTCAGGCGTAAAAGGTGAACTTTGCAATGGACGGCCGAGATGGGCCGCCAGGCGTTGGGCGCTAGGATATTCCGAGAACTTGCCGATCACGTTGGAAGTTAGAAGGGTCAGTTCGGGATTTGCCTTTGTTGCCATCGAAGCAATCAGGCTGGAGTCAACGCCCCCGCTGACGAAAATGCCCATTGGGGCATCGCTCATCAGCATCGCCCTCACACTTCGATCCAAGAGGTTTTCGGAAGCATCAACCACGGCGTTGCCCGGCATTCGATCGAGCTCTTTGTAATAGCTAGAATCAATGTCGTCCAGGATGTCGTAGTATCGAATCGCTGCACCGGGCGGCTGCCCGGCCCGGAAAATGAAGTAGGCGCCGGGAGGAACGTGCCAGAGGTTGGCAAAGACCGTATTTTCGTTCATATGGTCGCCAATGCCCGCCGTTGCAAAGAGTGTCCTCACCGGGTCCGGACGAACCTCGAGAACCGCCGCCAAGGCTTTGACCTCGGAGGCCCAGTAAAAACATCCGGCGCGGTGCGTCCAGTGCAACGGCTTAATCCCGAGCCGATCCCGGCAGAGATAGACCTCCCCCTCCTGGAGATTGGCAAACGCAAAGGCGAACATCCCGCGGAGCGCCTTCAGGGTCCGCTCGACCCCCCGATGCACCAAACAACCAAAAAGAACCGCAGTGTCAGAGGAACCGGTAACTTCAATTCCCGCCGCTCCAAGTTCTGCGCGGAGAAGCTTGTAATTATAAATCTCGCCATTGAACACCAACGCATGCTTGCCATCGAAAAAGGGTTGGTTTCCGGCAGGGGAAAGATCCAGGATGCTCAAGCGGTTGTGAACCAGACCCAAATTGCCTCGCGCCAGCAGGCCGAGATTATCCGGCCCGCGATGCTGTTGGACTAATCCCATCTGCTTCAGCAAATCCTCTGAGACTTCGTGCCCACTCGGTTTTAATACTCCGGCAATTCCACACATAATTGATAAGAAATTGCTTTTGACGCTGCGCGGTTAGTGAGAATTGATTTGCCAGCCTCACTCAATATGACCGCATGATAGCAAGCGCAGCCCGGCTATCAATCTCCTTCGCTCTGGTCCGTCCCCATAAAGATCGCATTCCAGGTAAATCCCCCTGGCTTCAAGCAAGGCCAATGCTTTAAGGAGGAATTCATAGCCCTTTGCTTTGCACAATCTGCCAACCCCGATGACCTGGTTGCCCGGTCGGCCTGTCGGAGCGTACAAGAAATTCTCCAGATCAAGGCCGAGATAATGAACGTGAAGTTTTGCCTCGAAACTTCCGAAATCAGAGGGATATAGGTCCCTTAAGAATCGCCGATTAAAGT
>JBEKKY010000451.1:0-3160 GCA_050010475.1 Acidobacteriota bacterium
CCAACAGTCTCTTTCTACAGTTCCTCGGTCGGACAGAAGATGATCTCGGCGATTACGGGATTGTTCTTATGCGCATTCCTTGTTGTGCACATTTCGGGAAATCTCCTTCTTTTCAAGAACGACGGTGGACTGGCCTTCAATGAATATGCGGTTTCCGACGCATCCAGCCTGTTGATGCGATCCCTTGAGATCGTACTGTTCGCCGGTTTCCTGATCCACCTCTACTGGGGAATCCGCATCTGGCTGTTCGACCGCCGCGCCAGGACACGTGGCTATGCGGTCCATCATCCTTCTGAAAACAGCTCCCTGTCCTCGAGAATGATGATCCTATCGGGCAGCACTGTTCTGTTTTTCCTGATCGTTCATCTGCGGAGCTTCTGGGTGCCGATGCGGTTCGCCGTAGGGCCGGAAGTATCTCTTTTTCTGACCGTGCGGACAGCATTTCAGAATCCGGTCTATGACGTTTTCTATCTCGCGTGTCTGGTGCTGCTCGGATACCATCTGCACCAGGGATTCCAATCGGCCCTGCAGACCTTCGGAGTGCGTCCTTTCTGGCGCAAGGCGATCGAGGGGATCGCCGTGGTTTTTTGGCTGATTATTCCGATCGGGTTCGCATCCATGCCGATCTATTTCTATTTCTCGAAGGGAGCCATGGGACGATGGAGCTGAATGCAAAAGTGCCGGCAGGCCCTCTCGAAAAAAAATGGGATTCCTATCGATTCAATGTGAAATTGGTGAATCCCGTAAATAAGCGCAAGTTCCACATTATCGTCGTAGGAACGGGGTTGGCCGGTTCCTCGGCCGCAGCTTCGCTCGCGGATCTGGGATACAGGGTCACGTCCTTGTGCTATCACGAATCCCCGCGGCGCGCCCACAGCATCGCCGCTCAGGGTGGTATCAATGCTCCCAAGAACTACGCCAATGACGGAGACAGTGTCTACCGCCTTTTTTACGATACCATCAAAGGAGGCGATTACCGGTCCCGGGAAGCGAATGTGTACCGCCTCGCGCAGGTCAGCGGCAGCATCATCGATCAGTGTGTCGCTCAGGGCGTCCCGTTTGCCCGTGAATACGGAGGCTTGCTGGAAACGCGTTCCTTCGGGGGCACCCAGGTTTCGCGCACTTTTTACGCCCGCGGCCAGACAGGGCAGCAGCTCCTGCTGGGCGCATATCAGGCGCTCTGCCGTCATATCGGGCTCGGGAACATTCAATTTCGCGGCCGAAGAGAAATGCTCGACCTGATCGTGATCGACGGACAGGCGCGTGGAATCGTCGTCCGGAATATGGTGAGTGGAAAGCTTGAATCGATTGCCGGAGATGCGGTGATTCTGGCAACCGGGGGATACGGGAATGTCTTTTTCTTGTCGACGAATGCGAAAATGTCCAGCGTAACCGGCCTCTGGTGCGCTTACAAACGCGGCGCCTTTTTTGCCAATCCCTGTTTCACCCAAATTCACCCAACCTGTATTCCTCTTTCGAGCGAGCATCATTCGAAGTTGACTCTGATGAGCGAAAGCCTGCGCAATGACGGCCGGATTTGGGTGCCCAAGTCGAAGGGAGACACGAGGAATCCCAGCCAGATCCCTGAAGAGGAGCGCGACTATTACCTCGAAAGACTCTATCCTTCATTCGGCAATCTGGTCCCGCGCGATGTCGCTTCTCGCCGGGCCAAGGAAATATGCGACAAAGGCTTTGGCGTGGGTCCGACCGGAATGGCCGTATACCTGGATTTCCAAGACATGATCCAGCGGCACGGCAAAGAATGGATTGTCGACAAATATGCGAATCTGTTCGACATGTATCAGCAGATTACCGGCGAAAATGGCTATGAAACCCCCATGCGCATCTATCCGGCGCTGCACTATACGATGGGCGGACTTTGGGTGGATTACAATCTCATGAGCACCATCCCCGGGCTTTACGTCCTCGGTGAAGCCAATTTTTCGGACCATGGCGCCAACCGTCTGGGGGCCAGCGCGCTCATGCAAGGTCTTGCCGACGGCTACTTCATTATTCCTTACACCATCGGCGATTATCTGGCGGGCAATAAATTCGCCGCGGTCGACGCGGCTCATCCCGCCTTCAAAGATGCGGAAAGGGGTCTCGACGCCACGATCAGGAAGCTGATGTCCATTCCCGGAAAACGGCCTGTCGACGAATTCCACAAAGACTTGGGCAAGATTTTATGGGAATACTGCGGAATGGCGCGGAATGGCGCGGGTCTGAAAAAAGCGTTGGAGCTGATTCCGAAATTGCGCGAGGAGTTCTGGCGCAATGTCCGGATTCCCGGCAGTTCGTATGACTTCAATCAGGAACTGGAGAAGGCGCAGCGGGTCGCGGATTTTCTCGAGCTTGGAGAACTCATAGTCCGGGACTCGCTGCAGCGCGAGGAATCCTGTGGTTGCCATTTTCGCGAGGAATATCAAACGGAAGAAAACGAAGCGAAGCGGGACGATGAGCATTTCAGCTATGTCGCCGCATGGGAGTTTCAGGGAAACGGGAACGTGCCCAAGTTAAATAAGGAACTGCTCACCTTCGAGTACGCCAAACCTTCCAAGAGGAGCTATAAGTAAGATGCATATTACCCTAAGAATTTGGCGGCAAAGCAGTACAGACAACGACGGCAAATTGGTCACCTGCGAAGTTTCGGACGTCACGCCCGACATGTCCTTCCTGGAAATGCTGGACTTGCTGAACCTGGACCTTGCGCGCAAAGGGGAAGATACGATTGCATTCGACAGTGACTGCCGTGAAGGCATCTGTGGATCCTGCTGCCTTCAGATCAACGGAAGACCTCATGGACCGCTGAGGGGAGTGGCCAGCTGCCAGCTATATATGCGCAGTTTCAAAGATAACGATACGATCGTTGTCGAGCCGTTCAGAGCCAAAGCCTTTCCGGTTATCAAGGATCTTGTGATCGACCGGTCGGCATTTGACCGGATTATTCAAGCGGGAGGTTTCGTCTCGGTAGCGACCGGCGGCACGCCCGATGGGAACACGATCCCGATCCCCAAAGTGATGGTCGAATCCGCATTCGAATCGGCATCCTGCATCGGCTGCGGCGCCTGCGTGGCAGCATGCAAGAACGCCTCGGCCATGCTTTTTGTCGCATCCAAAGTTGCGCATCTCGGCCAACTGCCCCAGGGAGCAACGGAACGGA
>JBEKKY010000452.1:0-3158 GCA_050010475.1 Acidobacteriota bacterium
CCGGGGCAACCATCCCCGTCTCTCTCTTCACTTCTGCTATTCCCATCTTGGATTTTCTCTCCGCCCCCTACATTAAATTAAAGGGTAGCAGGTGTCTCACTATTATTGGCACAGAGGGTACCGGACGATTGCCTCAAACGCTTCCTGGCGTGCTATTCAGCACGATGGTCAGGATTTCTGTTGCAGCTCATCAGAATATCTTGTGTGCTTAGAAAAAAATGAAATCCCATCAGCTGTCTTGCTAAGATACAAAGCTCTTTCGGCAGAAACGTAATCGAATTGAGAAGGCCTACATGGCAAGTTGCACCACCGTTCCCTTGGCTTCACCTGTGCGCCACCAGTTGCTTCTACTATATGCGGCCGAAGCAGCCAATGCGATTTCGGCCATACTCCTCGTGGTAGGGCTCTCCTTCTACACGAGTCATCGCTTCAACTGGGGCGCCAGGGAAAACTTCTCCGTCGCCGCTTTCCAGGGCGTGTTTTACATGCTTGGGGCGCTTCTGGCAAAAGGCATTTCGCAACGTTGGGGACGCGAGAGATCGCTTCTCTGGCTGTATTCCGGAATGGCGGCTTTTGCAATAGCGGTGAGCGTCAGCGCCTCCATGACTTGGGCTGTTACAACTGCACTGCTGGTTGTAATGGAAACAGGTTTGGTTGCCGCATCGTGGCCGATGCTGGAGAGTCTCGTCTCCGCAGCGGGAGAGCCATCGCGGCTGTCAAAGCGGCTCGGTTTCTATAACGTCATATGGTCTGCCGTGGGCGCCATTGCGGTCGCGGCGAGCGGCGCCGTTATCCAGCACGCTCCTGCGTGGGCTTTTTTCGAGATTATCGCTGCAGGACACCTTCTTGCCGGCGCGTTGATCTTCTATCGCACGCGAGTAGTGAATCCACAATACGATCGTGGAGACCCTGCGCAGTCACAGGCTCGACCAGAACACAAGAAGCCGAGCGCGACTCGACCGCTACTTGATGGGACAATGGTGCGCCGCCATCATCTTGCTCTCTGGCTGTCGCGGGTCGCGCTCCCTTCGACATACGTAGTCGTCTACAGTGTCGCACCCGCGTTGCCATCTCTTCATGCTATCAAACAGCTGACTCCGACAATTGCGACAGTGGTGGGAAGCACCTGGTTAATTGCTCGGGCGGCTGCATTCGCCGTCACGGGCAGCACGACGTTTTGGCATAAAAGGCCGGGCCTGATGTTCCTGGCAAGTGTCACCATGCTATTCGCTTTCATCGGGACGATCGTTCCGGGCGCTCTGACCAAAATGGATTTGCTGCATGCACTGTCAGCGATGGTCATCGCACAGATTGTGCTTGGATTCTCAATAGGGACCATCTATGCGGCGAGTCTGTATTTCGGAATGGCGGTGAGTGCTGGAAGCACCAGGCACGGTGGCTATCATGAAGCTCTTATTGGGCTGGGACAGATCCTTGGGCCGTTGCTGGGTGCAACCATGCAATGGATTTATCCGGGCACGCTCTGGCCCGCGGTCACGGCCATCTCCGGTGTGGTGTTGATCTCGGTAGCAGTCGAAGCAATTGTTGGACTTTACGCCGCCGGCGGAACTGGGAGCCTGTCCGAGTATTAGGAGGCGTCGCGGCGCCTTGCATCTGCCCGCGCGAAACCAGGAACGCGGCCCCTCCTAATACTCGGACAGGCTCCTAGGGCACTGCTTCGCCGGTCGCTTGGACGTGCAATACGTTGACATAAACTTGACCGTGCCAACGCATCGGTGATTTCACATTCTGATGAACGATTCCGCACAGGCAAGTGAGTGCAGAAGGCGATGGGCGGGCTTCGGTATTGTCCTGACCTCACGCAACGCAAACCGCATTCAAGAGCCGGGATCGCATGCCCCGGCAATGGCCGGCATCGTTCTTTTTCCAGGACGAGTAAAAATAGGATAAAATCCAAAATCATGCAGACGAACGATCATGTATTGGAATTCCGGGTTTACCTGGAGGATACGGACGCTCAAGGCATCGTATTTTACGCCAACTATCTTCGTTATTTTGAGCGCGGCCGGAGTGAGTTTCTCGAATCGCTCGGCGTCCCGATGAATGAAGTGGCCCGGCCGGATTGCAGGCTGGTCGTATACGAGATCCGCGTCAAATTCCGGCGGCCCGCCGTCCTGGGTGACAGAATCGAAGTGGTGACTTCAATGCTGCGCGCATCGGAGTACCGGCTAACCTTCCGGCAACAAGTTCGGCATCGAGGAGAGGACGAAGCTCTGGTGAGCGGTGAAGTGGACGTCGTTGCCGTCAACCAGGACGGCACATTGAGGGAACTTCCGGCATTCTTCAGCCAGGCAAGACCTTGAATCCAGATTATTGTTTTCCATCCCGCTTTTGCCCCCCGGCCGTCTGGTTTCGGGATTTCAAATAGGCGCCGATCTTGGCATCTTCTTCTCAGGTGTGAGATACAAACCAGTTTGTCAGGAAGGTCATCAGTTGCTCATCCGGGTCCCGAGAAGATGCAAATATGGGGGAAGGAGATTCTACGCCAAAAAGCAGAATCTCCTTGGTACCCATATATGCGCTCGAATTTGCAGGAACTCTTGATGCAAGGTTTCTCTCTTGCATCAAAAGCTTACCATGCAGAAAACATCTTCTCGGGTCGGCAGAGATTCTCTTGCCTTGCGGCAGAGCGCCCGCACTCCGTGCATACGTATGCGGGATTGTTGGCTAAAGTGCTTAGTTCTTTTGAATCCGAGTCAGGAGTGAAGTCACAAATTTTTCTTGTGGACTGATCTTCCGACTGTTTCCTCTCAGACATTGGCCACCACCTTATCGGGTTAGACTAAAAGACTTAGCAAAATTATAAAATCGCATTTCATCTATGTCAAGGGATAGATGAATGTCATATTCATAAATGATATAAACAAGTACCATAAATTGTGTTATGCGGATAAATTGGCCTTCCCCCCTAAAACCGATCCAGATGAAAAGTTGGGTTTTGGTGATGACCGGTTTTCCATTGGAAGATCCGATTCCTGAGCGGAAAGCAGAATCCGACCCAAAGGATCTATTAAACCTCGATTCCGAAATTGGGAATATTTGAAATAGGTCCTTATTCTTCATATTCAATAAATTAACCCTGGAAAATCCAATTTCGCCGAAGTTGGATTTTGTGCCGCACCTTCGGCGCTCGATTC
>JBEKKY010000453.1:0-3153 GCA_050010475.1 Acidobacteriota bacterium
GGTAGCCGGCCGGGTGCTTTAAAGTGACTCCCTTCAATTCCGTCTTGATCTCCAGCTTGCGAAAAGCGCCATCACGCCGCGGATTATTGGATTGAAAACCCAGGATGTAGTAATTGCTGATTTTCTGATCCAGGCGGTCAAGCGCGTCATTGATATGTGCATTGATCGCAGAACCGCCGCTTTCCGATGCGAGCGAAGTCAGAGTAATCCCTATAGGAGCCGTGGTATTCCGTTCGTCCGGATCAATTACGTAAAGTGTAACGTTGGATTTCTTGGCTGAGACCAGTGTCTTTTTGTAAGTGTCTTCCAATGTGCCGGAGACCCGGGCAACGCCAGCATTCCCCATGGATACACCTGCATAACCGGGAGAGCTGAGCTGTCGTCCGGGAGAGCCGCGCTGTGACGTGGATACACCCACGTTACCGGGAGCGCCGAGCTGTTGTGAATAGATCAGAATCGTCTTTTGCCCCTTGATCGGTGCGATGGAGAGGTCGATTCCGTCCAGCGAACGCAGCAGGTCTTCAAAATACATCGAACCTCCTCCTGCATTCATGGGATCGGCATGTGCAATCGCCCCCAGCACCTCCTCTTGATCCTTGGTAAAGTTTTGCAGAACTTTCATTGTCATGCCGAATTCGGCGACGGCGAACAGGTCCTGTGGCCTCATGTGCTCCTTGACGAACTTCTGGGCGGAGTCGCGCGATTTCTTTATGTTCTCAGGCCTGATGGAGCTGTCATTAAAAACGATCAAGATGGTCTTGCCACGATGGGACGGCTTCTCATCAATAGGACTCACTCCCAATGAAGAAGATTCGGATTCCGCGTTTACTTCATCGAGGCTGACGATTTCCTGCTTTTTTCCGTCTTCATAGAGCTGGAAGTCTTCCTTCTTAAGATTGTGCACCGGGCTTCCTTTTTTGTCTGCCACGATCACGTCAACGGTTGCCAAATCCACACCTACCCGAACCTTAAACGAGCTGTCGGATTGAGCAAGCGCACGCGGAAGTTTGGGGGAATTGAGAGCGAATCCGGCAAAGCATAAACAGCAAAGAAGCCGCACAGCTCGGGATTTGCGTGCCATAATTCTCCTTGTGATTCGAGATTCGAAATTCGAAATTCGAGATTGAATCTTCATGGTATTTCGACCGATTTCGTTACTGAACCCATTTTGCCCTGAGCGCCTTCAAGCACGACCGCCTTGATTTTGTATCGGCCCATCGGGAGTTTGAGTTCGACCCTGGATGAAAGCCCGCGCTCGCGCAGGCTGGCATAACTGCTTTCCAGCAATTGAAAATCGATGGCCTTCTCCAGTCCGCTGATGTAGTGATCGGCTTCGTCAAAGGCCGCCAGGACCAGGCTGACCTGGTTTTTGCGCCTGTCGTCCTCCTGAGGAAATTGCAGCCCGCGGATGTTGACATTGGTTATGAATGAGACCGCATAGGTCGAGTCGTCCTGCTGGGAATAGTTGTATGAAAGAGTCATTGGAATCTCGTTCATATTGCCTGGGGCATTCAGCGCATCGATAATGTCTTCTTTCTTCCCGCTCTGAACGGTCAGTTCTTCCTTTGGAGTGTAATATCCTTTGCGATAAGAAAGCTCCAAGCCGGGCCGGGTTACTTCCAGCTTGATATGATTATACGCGCCGTCTGCCTTATGCGTAGGCATGGCATAGGTCAAAACATAATAAAAAACCCGCCGGCTGGCGACGGTCCGGAGTGGTTTATACATGTCGTTGCCCTGTGAAAACAGTCCTCCTGTTTCATTCGCCATTTGAATGAGCGGGCTATGCTGGGCTTTAATATTATCTTCATTCATTACATTAATCCATTGGGGCCAGTTGGCTGCAGATATGCTTCGAGTACTCACGGTGTTCAGAACAATGCCGGAACGCAAAGACATGTCGATGAGCTCCTGCAGTTGGTAAGCCGCAGGAGTCCCTCTTTGGGAAATAAAACCATCCGAGAAGAGAACAACCATTCTGGTTCCTTCGAAGTGCCTTAAAGTTCGAATGTTCTGCCGAATCGCTTCCAGCAGGTTGCGGGTTCGAAATTCACTATCTCCATTTGTCCTCAAAGCAGCAGCCCTTAAATAGTCCTCGTGCATCGGATCCATTCTTATCGACATCGCAGGATCATTATCGGCCGTCACTGTGCCGGTGACGGGCGCAAAATCAGTGGGCGAAGCTGCGCCCTCCTTAAGCCAACAAGCGTCAGCCAATTGTCTGAAATACGGGCTCTGGTTAATGCTCAATGCGCCGGACATCTGCCAGGCTTCGAGGTCGGTAATATAATTGCACGGCCGTTGGAGTGTATCAGGATTCAGCTTCGGCAAAACCGCGGAAACCTCTTCCAAAAGCCGCTGCTTATCATTGGAAAACGGGAATTGCACTCTGCGCGATCCGGACAGTATTGCGACTTGATCCATCGGGCCCACATCATTATTGATAAACTTTTTGACGGCATCGACCATCCGTGGGAAATTCAGATAAGTGTTCTCGCCCAGCGCCGTATCCATTGTCAGATCATCGATCACAACCGAAATCAATCTGGGGCGCCCGGCGTTTTGTTCGATTGCGGATTGTTTAGGTGAAGTGATTCGCTTGGGTGATTCGCCGGCGGCTTTCGTTTCTTCCGGTTCAGGAGGGCCGAAGGATTCCAGCGCGAAAGTCTGGATCTTTTGAGGCTTTCCATCATCGTACACCCTGAAGTCGCTTTCGGTCAGATCGGTGACAGGATTCCCCGCCTTGTCCGTCACCGTCGCACTAATGACGACCGAATTAACCTTTACGCTATAACTGGGCTGGTTCTTATGCGAAGCCTCTTTCTTCCCGTCCTTGCTTTGCGGGAGAAGATGAGGGCAAAGGAAGAATAAAAGCAAAATTCCAATGAATCCAAAGAAACCTGCGATCCGGTGATTGGACTTCGGCACTTTTAATTCTCCTTGGATGATGGATTTACCATTTTAGATGCCGGCTAGAATAATATGTTCAGCCTCAATAGTAAACATATGCCGAGCAGTCGGCTTTCCGGTGAGTGCCGGGAGCGCCGGCGCTCCATCCGAGAAGAGGCACGCAATGAACGCGTGTCTTGCATGCGGTGCAATCGCACTACATCCCCACCCCATCCTAAATCAGCCGGCGGAGCTTTCGGCAGT
>JBEKKY010000454.1:0-3982 GCA_050010475.1 Acidobacteriota bacterium
TCCGGAGCCGGGGAAAAAAACGACTGCGCAGGAGCGGAAGCGCCTGCGCAAACGATTACAACGAAACAGGAACCGTGCCAAGCCATGAACGCTTGTCCCTGCCAACTCCAGAAGCGCGGCTGGCCAGCCCAGCAACCCCGGCGTGAAGCGGAACGTGATGCCCGCATGCATGCCGTGGACTTCGACCACTGGGCCATGCAGCAAGGCGTACGGCAGCCCGTTGCGGCCAAGCAGCTTGGCTTGGCCCCCGGCACGTTGGCCTACTGGGCACATCGCTGGCATGAGGATTACCTGGAAGCCCGCCCCGTGGGCCGTCCTTGTCATCGCAGCGACTCCCGACTGCGGAACCAAGCCGTCGATTTCATGCGCTACGCAGGGCCGCGTGTGAGCGTGGATGCCGTGCAAGCCACATTCCCGGACTTGGCTCGCCGCGAGGCCACCAACCTCCGTGATCGCTTCCGGCGCCTCTGGAAATTAGACCACCAGCGGGCAATCCACGTTCTCCATTGGCACCATCCGCGAGCGGTGTGGGCCATGGACCATACCGGACCGCTGCCGGCCATCGACGGTCGCTGGCCGTACCTCCTTGCCGTCCGCGATCTCTTGCTTGATACGTTCCGCCCGCTCCCACGAGGTCACATCGAGCGATCTGCGGATGGGGACGTTCTGGACCGTGCCCTGGATCCAGATTGGGCAATGGCAGCGCTTGAACGTTCGACCCTTCTTCTTGTGCTCGCAAGTGGCAAGGTGCCTCCGGTACAAAATGAGCATGAAGCCCTCCCTTGTCCCGGAAAGTTAGCACGTATTAGGTACACGGAAAAAGCGGGAAATTTAAGCGTATTGCGCAGAATAAGTTAGATGGCGGAGGTGCATGGGAATCGAACCCACCGAACCCACCTTCCGGTGAATCCCAACTGGATTTGAAGTCCAGGCCAGCCACCAGGCCAGATTCACCTCCGCTGCGTGTCCGTGATTGTAGGATGGCGAAGAAATTGTATTGCCGATCTGGAGCGTCGGTTGGCGAATACGGAAAGGAAGGAGCCGGCAGCCGGTTGCCGGAAAAAGATTGCTTTACAGCAGGTTTATCAGGAAAATGGAGACCGCTCCCCCTAATTCGGCTGTCCCCCCGAGCTCGTGGTTGAGGTGGCGTGCAACAACCTTCAACCAGGTCCGCGTTATGTCGCGGGAATGGTCTTGCGATTCGCCAGGGTCAAGCGCTATCGTCCTGACAACCCCCCCGAGCAGGCCGACAAACTCGACACCGCCCACCGGCTGAAGCAGTTGTCAGCTCACAGCCATCAGCTGTCAGCTGACTGCGGAGTGCTGATAGCTGTTAGCTGACTGCTTTCCTGGTGAGAAATGCAGGCCGCCATGATATACATTGAAGCACATGCATTAGAAGGACCCGTGTAATGGCAAGAGCGTTTGAGAACCGGCTACAACCACTCATCAACGAAATGGAGACACTCCAGTCCACCATCTACCATCTTTCCGAAGGGGTGATCGTAGCCGATGTGGCAGGCAATTTCCTGATCTCCAATAAGATGGCCAACGGCATCCTGGGAATCGGCACGAGCGAAAAATCGCCGAAATCATGGTCGGAGGTTAACAACTGCTATAAGTCCGACGGCGTGACGCCCTACTTACCGGAAGAACTGCCCGCCGCGCGGGCCCTCGCCGGCGAAACCGTTTCCGAAACCGAGATTCTCTTGCAGGATGAGCAGTATCCTTCCGGAATGTGGGTCTCAACTCAGGCAAACCCGCTTCGGGATAAAGCGGGAGAGATCCGAGGAAGCGTCGTTACTTTTCACGATATCACAACAAAGAAAGAGGCGGACGCCCAGCTGAGGATACTGACCAACGCTGTCGAGCAGACCGCCGACAGCATCATCATAACGGACCGCGGAGGATTGATCGAATATGTGAATCCGGCATTCGAAACGACTACCGGATATACGCGCGAGGAGTTGCAGGGACTCACTCCACGAATTCTGAAATCCGGCGTCCACGACGACCCTTTCTATGAGAAGCTCTGGGCCACCATCCTTGCCGGCAATGTCTACCGGGGCACGATCGCCAACCGGAAAAAAAACGGCGAAATCTTCTTCGCGGAACAGACGATCACGCCTATGTGGGGCCCGATGGGGAACATCACGCATTTCGTGACGGTCATCAAAGACGTCACCGAGTTGAGAAGGATGCAGGACCAGCAACTCCAAATGAGCCTGGCGCGCGCCGTACAACAGCAGTTCTATCGAATGCCGCCGCCGCAGATCGAAGGGTTTGATTTCGCCGGCGCTGCGTTTCCTGCGGATGCAACGGGTGGGGACTATTTTGATTTCGTCCTTCTCCCAAACGGGTGCACCGGAATCATAATCGGAGATGTCTGCGGTCACGGGATCGGTTCGGCGTTGCTGATGGTCGAATTGCGAGCTTACCTGAGAGCGTTTGCACAGAAGGGCTCTGATCTGGGCGAGATTTTTTCGCTGACCAACATTGCACTGGTGTCCGACCTCGAACAGGACCGCTTCGCCACATTGATTTTCTGCAGTCTGCAACCGGAAACAAGAACGATCGTTTATTCGAGCGCCGGCCATCCTCCCGGTTTCATCCTGGATTCCCGGGGCGCGCTTAAGCGCACCCTCGATAGCACGGACATTCCTCTCGGTTTCCTGCCGGAGCACATTTTCCGCCACAGCGATTCGATCGAAATGGAACAGGGAGACATTTTAGCCCTGCTGACCGACGGAATCACCGATGCAGAAAAGCCGGATCAGAATTTCTTCGGTATCGAACGCGCAATCGAATTTGTCAGGGCCCATCGACACGAAAGCGCGCAGGAAATCGTGACCGGCCTTTACCAGGCGGTCCGGAACTTTTCCGATGGAATGCCGCAGACTGACGACATTACGGCAGTAGTATGCAAAGTCAACAGATAGCTGAAAGCTGACAACTACTGGAGAAGAAAATGCTGAGTGGAAAAATAGTCGGATTTATCGGCACCGGAAATATGGGAGAAGTTTTGATTCGCGGGTTATTGCAGTCCGGCAAGGTCAAAAAAGCCGACATCATCGCAAGCGACGTCAACCAGGATCGCTTGAAGTTGATGGAAGAGACATACGGTATCAGAACCGCCGCTTCTAATGTGGATGTTGTCACAAAGGCGTCCATCATCATCATCGCCGTGAAGCCCCAGAACATCGACGACCTGCTGGACGAGCTTTCCCACTCAAGCCACGAAGGACATTTGTTTATCTCCATCGCCGCCGGAATCACGACCGACAAGCTGGCCGCTAAAATGCACCACAAATCGGGAATCATCCGCGTCATGCCGAATGCACCGGCTTCGGTGCTGGCCGGCATTGCAGCGTTGTATCCAGGGCGGAATATTTCGCCGGTCGATCTGCAACGAGCCGTTTCCATCTTCGAATGCGTCGGACGCACAGTAGTCATCCGAAACGAAGCTCTGATGGATGTCGTTACGGGCCTCTCCGGGAGCGGACCAGCGTTTGTCTTCCTCGTGATCGAATCCCTCAGCGATGCAGGGGTCCAGCTGGGGATTTCCAGAAAGGAGTCCTCGCTCCTGGCTGCCCAGACCGTATATGGCGCGGCAAAGATGCTCCTGGAAACCGGCCGACATCCGAGCGAGTTGAAAGACATTGTGGCGACGCCGGGTGGAACGACGTTTGCGGGACTGAAAATGCTGGAAAAGGGGAACTTCCGGTCCACCATTATGGACGCTGTCGAAGCAGCAACGGCAAGATCGCGGGAGCTCGGCGCTCTCCTGAATAACAGGGGAAAAGAATAAAAACGCCACGGATTTCACGGATTATCACAGATTCAATCCGTGAAATCCGTGATAACAATCGTGCAGTTTCTTGCTTTTTCAGCAAGCTTTTATTCGAACATGCTGAAAAATGATTAAACATGTGCGGACGGGTCTCCAGACCCGTCCGGATTTTCAGTCCTATAATCGCTCGGG
>JBEKKY010000455.1:0-3325 GCA_050010475.1 Acidobacteriota bacterium
ATACCGCGCCGACATTCACCCGGTCTGTAACGGAAGCGCGGCTCACAACCTTCCCGCGCCGCGAGGATACCCAGACCAGTTCCTGATCTTGAATGCCTAACTTCTGCGCATCCGGTCCGCAGATCTGCAGATACCCCGGCTCGTCGGCAAGGACCTGAAGAGCGGCGCAGTTTCCGGTCATGGTGCGGGCCGAATAATGCCCAACTTCCCTTACCGTCGACAAAATCAGCGGATACCGGCTGTCGGGCTGTTCAAGAGGCGGCCGCCATTCGGTGGCAAACAACTGTCCTTTGCCGCTCGGGGTGTTAAATTGATTCCCTTTGTAGAGGTAGGGTGTCCCGGGATGATCTTCGCTCGGACAGGGCCACTGGATGGTGCCGAGTTTTTCAAGGCGTTCGTAGGTCACGCCGGCGAATACCGGACATAGAGACCGCAGCTCGTTCCAGATTTCTTCGGTATTGTTGTACTTCATCGGGTATCCCATGGCGGTCGCGAGCATGGAGATGATTTCCCAATCCGGTTTGACGTCCCCTTTCGGTTCTATGGCCTTGTGAAACCGCTGGAATCCGCGATCGGCAGTGGAATACGTCCCTTCATGCTCGCCCCACGAGGTGGCCGGAAGAATCACGTCCGCGCACATCGCAGTCTTGTTCATGAAGATGTCCTGCACGATAACCAATTCCATCCCCTTCAAAGCTTCGCGGACCGAAGCAGCGTCGGGATCTGTCTGGACCAAGTCCTCGCCAAAAATATAGTACGCCTTCAGCTTTCCTTCTTTGACCAAATGCGGAACGTCCGTCAGGGTGTATCCGACTTTGGCCGGAAGCTGTGCGACTCCCCAGGCCTTTTCGAATTTGGCCCGGACTTTTTCATCCGTTACCGGCTGATATCCTGGAAACACGTTCGGAAGGGCTCCGTGATCGCACGCGCCCTGCACGTTGTTCTGACCGCGCACCGGCCCGATCCCAACATTCGGACGGCCGAAGTTGCCGGTCAGAAGCGCCAGTCCCGACAATCCCTTTACCACGTCGACGGCCTGACCGAAATGAGTGACGCCCATTCCATACAGAATAAACGCACTCGGCGCCGCCGCATAGATTCTCATCGCCTCACGGATGCGGTCCGCGGGGATGCCGGTTATTTTCTCGGCATATTCAGGCGTGTATTTCGCAACGATGGCCCGGTACAGTTCGAATCCCTCCGTATAGCTTGCGACATATTCTTTGTTGTACAGCCCTTCCTCGATGAGTACGTTTCCGAACGCATTGACCAGAGCCATGTTGGATCCGTTGCGGATCGGCAACCACAGGTCGGCGATGCGCGCCGATTCCGTCATTCGAGGATCCACGACAACGATTTTGGCGCCCTTCTGTTTCGCATTGACGATGCGCCGCGCCACGATTGGATGCGAATCCGCGGCATTGTAGCCGAAGATAAACACACATCGGGTATCTTCGATCTCCGGGATCGAATTGCTCATTGCTCCGTTCCCCAGGGTTGCGGCCAGACCGGCCACGGAAGGAGCGTGTCAGACCCGAGCGCAGTGGTCGACGTTATTCGTGCCGACCACCGCGCGGGCGAATTTCTGCATCACGTAGTTAGCCTCGTTCCCGGGCCCCCTGGCGGAACCGGTGAGCATGATCGCGTCCGGTCCGTACTTGTGCTTGATCTCCTGCAGCTTTCCGGCCGTGAAATCAATCGCCTCGTACCAGGTGACTTCTTCGAATTTATGCGCCCGGTTTCGCCGGAGGAGTGGTTTTTTCAGCCGTGGCGTCAGGCGGTTGGTGTCGTTGAGGAAGTCCCAACCGTAGTATCCTTTCAAGCACAGCTCATTTTGATTGGTACGTCCCGGCGCGGGTTCGGCCTCCAGAATCGTGCCGTTTTCAACCAGCAGATTCAGCATGCAGCCGGCTCCGCAATAGGGACATACGGTCAATACTTTTTCTGCCATCGCTTCATTCCTCTTACAGGTTCCCCGTTCCCCGTTTGAAATTTGTCAGAATTCAACGGGGAACGGGGAACTATTTACATTTGTGCAACTGCCGCCTGCTCGCGTTTCTTGCGCAGGTTATCCGAGAGAACTTTGGCGTCAATCGTATAAATCGCCTTGGTTGGGCACACTTCGATACAGGATGGCCCCTGAGGGCGATGAATGCACAGATCACACTTGTAAGCTTCGACCAGAGGTCCTCCGGCCGCCGGCTGCCGCTCCTGGAGAACAGCCACGCGCGTCACAATTTCCATCGCGCCATAAGGACACGCCATTACGCAGCTCTTACAGCCGATACAGCGCGTCTGAACGACCTGCACGGAGTTATGGTTTAGAACCAAGGCCCTCGTGGGACACACCTTTGCGCAAGGAGCGTCCTCGCACTGGCGGCACTGAACGGGAGTGCTGACTTTCGAGGTCTTGATCAACTTGAGCCGCGGAATAAAATGTGCGGCGGCCAGTTTATGAATCGCATCCGGTGCGGCATGGGCCAGCACGCAAGCAACTTCGCATGTGCGGCAGCCGATGCATTTTCCCGGATCGGCAATCACCAGTATGTTCATCAGTTCACCTGCTTTTTTGTTGCACCTGGGAACGCGGGCGTCCCGCCCGCATGCGGCCGAGACGGCCGCGCTCCCAGGAAAACTCGCACTAAACTTTTGCCAACAACCTTTGCAGCAGCTCGGCCAGCGCATGGACCGAGCCCGCAACTTCCGGGCTCATCGGCTCCCCAAAACCTGTGTGCGCCGGCTGAATTCCGAGCGCAAACAATTCCGCATGGCTGTTCTGCCTGATATATCGAAAGAACAAATCCACCGTCATTTGATGAGTGGAGATGCTGCAACCGGCAATGTCCTCGGCTTCCAAAATTGCCAGGTCACCGGGTGCGGCGCCGAAATTGGCGGCATCAATAAAAACAATTGTGTCCGCCTGAGCGTCCAGGATCCTGCTGAAATAACTCTCGGGGACTTCGCCGACGTCCAGCAGGCTCGCGTTCACCTTTCCTTCGAGCAGAGCGATTATCTCGGGCCCTGCGCCGTCATCGCCGCGAAGTGTGTTCCCCGCGCCGATCAACAGCACGCGCCCCTTCAATCGCCGTGTTAATTCTTCTTCAATTCCCGCCGCTTCGCCCATTCTTATTTTTGAGGGAAATAGGGTGGCGTCCCCATTTTTCTCCTCCGGCTGACGGTAACGGTAGGGTTGCGCTTTCCCTTTCACCAATCCCATGGCGACGGCCGCGCCCCACAGAATCGCCTCGGGCCTGGGCGGGCAGCCCGGAATATAGAAATCGACAGGGATCACTTTATCGCAGCCGCCGAGCGTGTGATACGAATC
>JBEKKY010000456.1:0-3083 GCA_050010475.1 Acidobacteriota bacterium
GCACCGGCTCCCAATCCCTGCTTCACCGTGGCGCGCAGCTGATCTTCGGCATTGCTGAGATTCTGCGCAGTCGGGGTTATGACATCCGCGGAAGCGATCAATCCCTTTGAGTCAATCTCGTAAGAGTAGAAAAGCGTCCCGCGAGGCACTTCTGTGGCCGCGGCGCCGGCACAGGCGTGAACCTTGTATGGCGCCGGCTTTTCCGGAGTGACTCCGGCATCGAGCAGCTCGTCAATCAAATGCAGGGCATGCTCGACGGAATAAACCATTTCCACTACCTGCGCGATGTTGTTCATGACGATATTCGCGCAGGGGAAAGTCAGGTGCAGCTCTTGCATCACCGCGCGCGCCAGCCCCGTGATCCTATCTCCATTTAAGGTCAGTCTTGGCAAAGCGCCGACCATATAGGAGCGGCCTTCATAGAGGCTGTGTTTGGCGTGCGAATAGGGCACGAGATACTCGTTGGTGAACTTCCGGTATTCGCTGACCGGAATGCGTTTTCGGATACCGCCGTCGAGAATTTCCATGAAATTGCCGAAGAAGAACGCTTCGTCTTCCGGAGCGACGGCCGCGCAGCGGATAGGTTCGTTCACAAAATCCGGAATCGGGACGCCGCGCAGAACCTCGAGGGCGCGTTCGCAGTCTGACAGCCCCTCTTTTATTTGGGGCTTGAGCGAGAGCAGTTCGTCCGCCGACGGGACCCGGCCGAATCCGCCGATCACGTAGTTAATCGGGTGAATTGCGCGCCCGCCGATGATCTCCTGAATGGTGTTTCCCAGCTTCTTCAGGCGCAACGCCACCTTCACCGCGTCGGGAACTACTCCCGCGAGACTGATGACACTGGAGTGTCCCATCAAATCGGGGAGTGCCAGAACGAAAACATGCAGCGCATGGCTTTCGATATTGGCTCCCTGATATGCAAGGTCGCGCAGCCTGCGGGTTTGAGGTGTTACGGTGATTCCCAGGGCATTTTCCAGGGCCTGCAGCGAAGTCACGCTGTGGCCGTGGGAGCAGATGGCGCAGATGCGCGAGCAGATTTGCGTAACATCTTCGATCTCCCGGCCGCGAACCAGGCCTTCAAAAAGACGAATTCCCTCGAATACGTCGAAATCAACCTTGCGGATTTCGTTTCCTTCAAGGACCACGGTGATGCCGCCGTGTCCTTCCACTCTTGTAAGATGATCCACTGATATGGTGCGCGTCATTCCCTACCCCTTATGCTCAGCCTTATCCAGAACCGGAGCTGCAAAAACCCTGAGCTTGAGTTTGATTTGTTCTTTGGGAAGCTCTTTTTCTTCAAATATCTTTTCAATCGAGCCCATGTTGGCTTCGTCAACCGGGCCGCGGCAACCGATACAGGGGATGTTGTAGCCGGGGCAGCGGGCGCCGCATCCTGCCAGGGTAACCGGCCCGGCGCACGGCAATCCGCGCACGACGAGCAGGCATTCCTGTTCTTTCATCTTGCATTCCAGGCAGACAGGATAAGTCGGCATCAACGGAAGATCTCCGTTCAGCAATGCCGATACCGCTCGTACAAACTCGGTCGTCTCCATGGGGCAGCCCGGAATAGCCAAATCGACTTTGACAAAATCGGACAGAGGGCGGTGCGGCCCGATATCCCAGGACTTCGCCGGTCCGTTCTTGCCGTAAACTTTCTGGATCGCTTCCGCCCGTGACTTGGGTGGATCCATGGCGCTGATTCCGCCGAAGCAGGCGCAGCTGCCGACGGCCACGAGAAGATCCGAACGGTCCCGGACTTGCCGCAGCTTGGCCTCTTCACGGGCGTTCGCGACGGATCCTTCCACAAAAGAGACGAGGAGCCGGCTTTCCGTGTCATTGACGGATGATCCGCCCAGAAAGTCCACGATGTCCACAGCGCCTACGATGTCCAGCAGTTGATCTTCGCAGTTCAGAATGGCGATCTGTTCGCCCCAACAGCCGCTCAATCCGTATATTCCAATTTTGGGTTTCACAGGTCACCTCACACGATTTCCGGAAGATTGATCGCATCCCAGTAGGTAAATACCGGCCCATGGATGCAGGTGTATTTGTAGCCGACACTGCAATGGCCGCACTTGCCCACTCCGCACTTCATGCGCCGTTCGAGGCTCATCAAAATGCGGTCCTTGTGGAAATTGAGTTTCAGCAGTTCGGCCAGAACGAACTTGTAGACGATTGGCGGGCCGACGACCGCGGCATAGGTTTTGTTCGGATCAAACGTCGCCTTCTTGAACAAACTCGGCAGAAGACCGACGTTGTGTTTCCACGTCCCGGTTGGGTCGCGGTCCACAGTCAGCAGACAATTCAAATCGTCCACTTCTGCAAGGGACAGCAGTTCTTCCCGGAAGAGCATTTCCGCCGGGCTGCGGGCGCCATACATCAGAGTAACCGTTCCGAATTTCTCCCGGTTGTCGAGCGCGTACCAGAGCAGCGACCGAAGAGGAGCCATTCCGAGCCCGCCGGCAATGATCAGCAGATCGTTGCCTTCCATTGCTTCGATGGGGAAGCCGTTGCCGTAAGGTCCGCGGATCCCGACCATGGCATTGGTCGGCAGCCGGTACAGCGCCGATGTCACTCTGCCCGCGCGCCGGACGCACAGTTCCAGGATCCCCTTGCGCGTTGGAGGCGAGGAGATCGAAATTGGAGCTTCCCCGGTCCCGATAACGGACAGTTCAACAAACTGCCCGGGCCTGTGTTCCCAGTTCTGAACGACCGCGTCGTCGGCAAAGCGCAGCTGGAACAGATAGTTGTCCGGCACCATCCGGTGGATCCGGACGATGCGCGCCATATGCGGCTGGTATGGATTTTCCATGCGCTCAGCGGGACGCGGGTGCAGTGCTTGCGTTTCCATCTCGCTCACCTCGAATTGTTTCAATGACAGTAATAATGTTGATTTGGGCCGGGCAAACCGCCACGCACCGGCCGCAACCGACGCAGCTGGGACGGCCGTATTCGGCGACGAATCCGCGCTGCTTATGATAAAAGCGGAATTTCACTCGTGAGGAACGCTTTTCCCGGAAGTTCTCGCCTCCCGCAACAAGCGCGTGTGTCTGAAGGAGACAGGAGTCCCACGAGCGGATTCG
>JBEKKY010000457.1:0-3071 GCA_050010475.1 Acidobacteriota bacterium
GAAAGTCAGCCGGAAGAATTTTGCGGTGACCGCGGGGAAAGCAATGGTATGCTCCCCGACCCCTCCGATTGGAATCTCCGCGATCGTTCGGAATTGACTTTCGTCATCGCCGGCTTGCAGCTCTCGTTTTGACTCACTGCCGGGCAAAGTCCTTTCAAACAGGCCAGCAGTTCTTCCCGTGCCAAGGGTGACTGCGCGAATGGTTTGAGGTTGTGCGAATTCGAACTGAATCCATGCTTTCCCATCGATAGAAGCGCCGGGCAAGACAATTGTCCTGGCGAGGTCGCCGTCGGAAAGTGCGGCGAAGTCAAGCTGTCCCGCGCTGGATGTTATCTTCGGCTGCAGGTCCCGCATCGGCATGTCTCCTTCGGGCAGCCGATAGGCAACGACGGCGGAATCGGCATAATATTCCGGCAAAGCAGGAGCGGGAGCACCGCTTGGATTGAATCCTTCCGGCCTGGGAATATTCTGAAAAGGTCCGGTACTTGAAGAGGGTTTTGGGAGAACGCCGCTGTATGGATGTCCACCCTCGATGATCGTCGTGCTCCACACCAGCTTTTTCATTGCATGCGCCGGGGAAACCCAGGGGCCTCCGGTCTCACTCCAACCAGGAGATCCTGCGATAGCCATTTCAAATCCCAACTGGTCCGCAAGCGTAGTGGCATAAAGAAAGGCATCCTTCCACTCCGGCGTCATGTAGACCAAACGTTTATCCACCACCTTGGGAGTAAGAAAGGCGGCATCGAAATTCTGAAAACCGCCAAGCCCGATTCTCTTCATCCATTCCAGGTCGAGCTTGATTCCTTCCTTCGTGATGTTGCCGTTCATCCAATGCCACCAGACTCTCGGTTTGGCGCTATCCGGCGGATTCTGAAAACCGCGCTCGAGCGCATCGCCGGCGTTCTGCGCCCTGGCAGCGCAAACTGCAAGCAGCATAACAACCGTGACAACTCGACCAATTCGATTCATGATCGTCCCCATTCGCTGTTTATTCTTTGAATTTCAATCGGTCGAGTTTAACTCGAAGGCTTCACGACTCCAAGCGGCTATTCCTGATCGCTGTTGTAGGGCAACCGGCCGGTCGCCCCCGAGACTTTCTAAATTTGCAATGGCCGGCGTTTGCGTCCTGGAGGCACGCGTTGAAACTAGCCCTGGCACTTCAGAGGTGTGTCTCAAAACTCACAATCAGGTCCGAAGGACCGGCAGTGGCTAGGCCCGGCCGTAAGGCCGGG
Source organism: Acidobacteriota bacterium (assembly GCA_050010475.1). Taxonomy (GTDB): domain Bacteria; phylum Acidobacteriota; class UBA6911; order UBA6911; family UBA6911; genus UBA6911. The sequence goes on from JBEKKY010000457.1 coordinate 1,233, forward strand.
AAAATGATAGAAGAGTATATTAGCGCTGAAGGCGCGACACTATACCAATGAGGACCCACGCAGATGCATTATGCGTTCAGTGCCGCGCCTTCGGTGCTCATTTACATCCTTACCGGGATCCCGGCCTTACGGCCGGGCCTAGCCACTGGCGGCCCTTCGGGCCTCCTTCTAGTCAGTATCTCGAGTTTTGAGGCAGGCTCTGAAGTGCCGGGCTATTCTCGTTTCGTCCCTGGCGGGACGCAATTGGGGCGACCGAGTCGTCCCTACATTCTACACTCCAAGGATTCCGCGGGCTTTATAGATGGGATGCCCTTGCGAATCCTATGGAGTCAATATACTCTTAATCTTCTTTTGACCCGACCATGAACTATAAACAAACACTGAAATTCCTGGCTCTGCGGGGCAACGAGGTTTCGACAATGAACCTCGGGTTGCATCGCATGGCTGCCATGATGAAGGCCCTCGGCAGTCCCCAGAACAGATATCCTTCGATTCATATTGCCGGCACCAACGGAAAGGGCAGCGTCGCAGCCATGTGCGAGTCCATCCTGCGGCATGCGGGAATGGTCACAGGACTCTACACGTCGCCCCACCTGGTCAGAGTCGAGGAACGGTTGCGAACCAGCGGAAGGCCAATTTCCCCCGGTCGTTTCGCGCGCGTGGCAACCCGGATTCGCGGAGTTGAAGCGAAATTGCTAAAAAAGGGGTTGCTGGATCGTCTCCTCACAACATTCGAATTTCTTACTTGCTGCGCCTTCCTTCATTTCGCCGAAGAGAAGGTTGATGTTGCCGTCATTGAAGTGGGGCTGGGCGGCAAACTGGATGCAACGAACGTGGTTTCGCCGCAGGTCAGCGTCATTACGGGAATCGCTCTCGATCACCAGTATCTGCTGGGCAATACCCTGGCGAAAATTGCCGAAGAAAAAGCGGGAATTATCAAGAAACGCACTCCCGCAGTCTCGGGCTGCAGCGCTCCGTCTCCGAGAAGTGTCATACGCAAACACGCGCGCGCGATGAATGCTCCTCTGACAGAAATTTTCAAGGACTGCAAAACCAGGATCACAGGGGAGCGCCAGGATTTTTGCATTTTTGATCTTAAAACGCCTGCCTGCGAGTATCGGGGCCTGCGGCTTTCGCTTGCCGGAGAACACCAGGTTCGAAACGCCACTCTTGCGGTATTGGCGATCGAAGCGCTGAAATCGTTTCCCATCAAAGTCCGCGATATCCGGCGAGGTCTGGCCCACACACGCTGGGCCGGGAGACTTGATGAATACCGGGGCCGCCGCCGCACCCTGCTGGATGGGGCGCACAATCCTGAGGGCGCAGGGCTCTTGCGGGATTTCCTCGTCCGAAGAAAGGAAAAAGAAGTGCATCTGGTTTTCGGCGTCGTGCGCGACAAAGACATCCGGAAAATCGGTGCCGCGGTCTTTCCGATCGCAGCCAGCATTCATCTGACGCCGCTCAAAAACACCCGGTCTGCAGCTCCGGCCGAAGTGGCCGCAATGCACAGGAGCTTCAGGCCGAAGATGAGAATTCACCGGAACATGCGAGAAGCGCTTTATTCCGCATGGGAAGACTGCTCTCGTTCCGGGCTCGTGGTTGTGACCGGGTCTCTTTACCTGGTAGGGGAATTACTGCCCATTGTCAGTCGACAGGGGTCAGTCACCGGTCGCCGGCACTAATAGTTTTTTACTATACAGAGCGTCCTAAATAAATGCGTATGTCGCTTGAGGCCCGAAGGGCCGCTAATGAATAGCCCCGGCCGTCAGGCCGGGGTAAAGGATATGACGAAATTGAGCGCCGAAGGTGCGGCACGTGAAGCGCCAATGGTGTCGCGCC
>JBEKKY010000458.1:0-3068 GCA_050010475.1 Acidobacteriota bacterium
CTCCGGGATAATGCGGAGCAGATCCGCATGAGCCGGGAACTGGTCACCATCCGGCGCGACCTGCCGATCGAACTCGACCTCCCTGCCTGGGTTCTCTGTGAACCGGATCGCAAGGCTGCCTTCGCGCTCTTTTCAGAACTGGAATTCAAGTCGCTGATGCAGGAATTTGTGGACGAGGAGAAACGGGCGCCTTTGAAAGGGAAGTGGCTTGCCGATTCCGAGGCCGAAGATTTCTTCCGAACTATGAGCGGTCAATCGAGGCTCTTTGTGGAGCTGTATCATACGGAAGGGGCACTGGGGCGCAAGAGAGCTGAGGTCGGATGCGTCCAGGGAGACTCCGGCGATGCGGTCTTTGTCGATCTGAAGAGCGAAGCCCAGGCGCTCCAATGGCGCCGTCTGTCGGGGCAGGGTTCTCCCAAAATGATTTGCTGGGATGCCAAGCTCCACCTCCTCTCCCAAGAAAGCTTCGAATTCGGCAAAGCGCCGGACGACGTAATGTTGATGGCTTTTCTGTCGGCGCCGAATGTGGGCGACTACAGCCTGAAGTACTGGGCGCTGGATCAGCTGCATATTTCACTCCTTGAGGAAAAGCCCAAAAAACAGGTCTCCCTTCTTCCGGAACCAGAGAAAACGGTTGAAAACCTCTGTAAACAACTCGAGGCTGTGCGCGGGCTTTATGAACTGTTGAATCCTCGCCTTGATGAGCTTGGGTTGCGCAGGCTCTATCAGGAGATCGAGCTCCCGCTGGTCCCGGTCCTCGCGGACATGGAGCGTACGGGAATAAAGATCGACAGGGGTATGCTTCACCAGATGTCCTCCACGATGGAAAGGCAGCTCTCTGAGCTGACGGGCAGGATTTATCAGGCAGCCGGAATGGAATTTAACATCAACTCGCCGCGTCAGCTGGGCGAGATACTTTTCGAAAAGCTCAATTTGCCGATTTTGAAAAAAACCCGTAAAACCGGAGGATACAGCACGGACCAGGCGGTCCTGGAAGAACTTGCCCAAACCTATGAACTTCCCAAAATTATCCTTGAATACCGGCAGGTTTCGAAACTCAAGTCCACGTACGTCGATGCCCTTCCGGCCTTAATCAATCCTAAAACGGGAAGGGTCCACACGACCTTCAACCAGACAGGGGCCGCGACAGGCAGGCTGTCGAGCTCGGATCCAAATCTGCAGAATATCCCGATTCGGTCTGAGCTGGGACGCCTGATCCGGGGAGCTTTTGTCCCTGAAAGAGGGAACGTCCTGATCTCTGCCGATTATTCGCAAGTTGAATTGCGCATTCTTGCACATCTATCCCAGGACGAAGTTCTGGTAAGCGCCTTCAAATCGGACGAGGATATCCACGAAAGGACAGCGCGGGAGGTTTTCAGTGCAGATGAACTTACAAATCCCGCCGAGTGCCGCCGCCGGGCCAAGGTAATTAATTTTGGAATTGTATACGGGCTCTCCGCGTTTGGCTTGTCGCAGACACTCGGGATTTCCAGGGAAGACGCTCAATCCTTTATCGATGCTTATTTTAAGCGATACTGTGGAGTCCGGGCATGGCTTGACAGGACGTTGGCGGAAGTACGCCATGTCGGAAGCGTGCGAACCCTCTTCGGGCGGATCCGACCGATTCCGGATATCAACAGTAAAGACTTTAATTTGCGGCATTTTGCCGAGCGGACCGCGGTCAACAGTCCGATCCAGGGTACGGCAGCGGATATTATCAAGATCGCCATGATACGGATTCATCAAGCATTGCAGGAAAGGCGCCTATCGGCTAAAATCCTGCTCCAAGTCCATGACGAGCTTGTAATCGAGGTTCCCGAAGCTGAAGCGGAAGCGACTCGAGCCCTTGTTCAGGAAGAAATGGAAGGAGCCGCCGCTCTGCTTGTGCCCCTGAAGGTCGACCTTAATGTGGCCGACAATTGGATGGACATGAAATAATACGGAACCTGTTTTTCGTATTTACGTGTAGAACAATGCAGTTTGGGATCTGCGCCGGTAGTTTGACCGCTACGGGCGCCTGGAGGAATAAAGATTGACTTCCGAACTCCGGGAAGAAGCCATAGCGCCACAAAACATAGAACTGGAACTCGCGGACGCGCCGACAGCTGACAACAATCTGGTGAGGGAATTTATTTCCGGGAACGATGCCGCCTTTACGCAGCTTGTCTCCCGCTACAAAAACTCTCTCACCAACTACCTCAATATGATGCTCGGCGATTATGATTCTGCCGTGGACCTTTGCCAGGAGACCTTCCTGAGGGTCTACCGCAATATCCACCGGTACAGCAACCTGTACCAGTTCTCCACCTGGATTTATCGCATTGCGACCAACCTGGCTATCGACGAGATGCGATACCGCAAACGCCGGGGAAGGGTCTTTTATAAGAATGTCTGGGGAAAGCGGTCATCGGCGGAGAGTGATGCGCACGAATCTGAAATCACCGATGTCCGGCGCGGGCCACGGGACGAAGTATTGCGTAGGGAAAGCAGTCGGGTCTTGGGAGACGCGATCCGTTCATTGCCTGAAAAATATCGAACTGCTTTCATCATGAAGGAAGTGCAGGAATTGCCGTACGACACCATTGCGAATGTTCTGAACTGCTCGGCCGGAACGATCAAATCACGGCTGCACAGGGCGCGGGAACTGCTCCAGAGAAAGCTGGAGCGGTATGTCGAATCGTAGGAATAGGCCATGGACTGCTGCAAGTTTCACAAATATTTGGAAGATTATCTGGAAGACGGACTGGATTTTGCGGGCCGCTTCGGAATGGAACGCCACGCGCAGCAGTGCATCAGCTGTGGTGAGGAATTGGCCGGCGCACAGCGCTTGCGCAGGATGGTGCGTGAGCTGAACCGTGTGAAGGCTCCGGCGAATTTTGAGTCCGCGGTCCTGAGCGAAATTGGCAAGCGCAAGGGACATGGCCGATTCTCATATTTTAAGAAATTCTGGTTCTATGGCTTTGAATCGCAGTCTCTGCGGAGGCTGGCCTTGGCCGGGGCCGGTTTGGCTGCTCTGGCCTTTGGATTCTTTTATTTGTCCCCTTATCTATCCCGCCGGGCAGCCCCCG
>JBEKKY010000459.1:0-3017 GCA_050010475.1 Acidobacteriota bacterium
GCAACAAGACCTGCCAGCAAGCCGTTCGCAAGGATGCTCGGCTCGGGCTTGCCATAGCGTTTCCATACAAAAACCATGGCGGAAAATGCACCGGCCGCCGACGCCAGCATGGTGTTGACTGCGATGACCGCGATTTTCAGATCGGTCCCTGCGAGAGTTGAGCCTGCATTGAAGCCGAACCAGCCGAATGCGAGGATAAAGGTGCCGGTGATCGCCATAGGAATGTTGTGACCCGGAATGGCAACTGGCTTCCCGCTCCTTGTGAATTTTCCCAGACGCGGGCCCAAGACAATGGCGCCCGCCAGCGCAGTCACACCCCCGACCATGTGAACAACGGATGAACCGGCATGATCGACATGACCGTGACCCAGGCCGAAGTTCATTCCGAGCTTCGCCAACCAACCGCCGCCCCAGACCCAGTTGGCAAATAGCGGATAGACAAACATGGCCATGAAAAAACCGAAAATAACAAAGGAAGAAAATTTCCATCGTTCCGCCAGCGTTCCGGTCGGGATTGTCGCTGCGGTATCCATAAAAACCATATTAAAAAGAAAGAGTGCAAAGACGCTGCTCGGATAAGAGCTGCCGGATAAAAAGAAGCCCTTCAGGCCGACCAATCCAAAAACCCTATTGGAAAAATGCAGGGTCAGTTCGTGGTTCAAACCTGCCATGGCTCCTAATGAGGGAATGGAGCCAATGCCTCCCATCTGGAAAGCAAAGCCGCAGATCCAGTAGCCGAGCATTCCAATTCCATAGATCATCAGGTTCATGGACATGGTGTGAGCGACATTTTTGGCCCGGGTGAAACCGGTTTCGACCATTGCGAACCCTGCTTGCATGAACATCACCAGGAAACCGGCGACCAGGATCCAGACGATATTGATCGCAAGATCGTTTTGCCCGGAAAGATGTTCTTCTTTCAGCGAAACGGTCGGATCCGGATTGGCGGCTTGACTGTTTGGGTGGACGATCGCAGAGTCCAGTGCCTGCGCTGCCGCGGCGGGCACGGCAACAAGTCCGGCCAGCGTCAAACCAAACGTCAAAATCAGGATCAACAATCCTATTCTGTGCGACATCGCTTCTTGCTCCCGCTTGTTTCAATGCAAAATGTGTTCCAGATTCGCCGGCGAGCCGTGGGACGGGGGATCCATGGGGCCTAACTTGCTGATTTACATGGGAAAAACTGCATCCAATCGAGAGACATCAAGAGAAAATTGAGTGAGACCTTGCCGACATAATAGTTAATATCGTCGAATCATACTACATTTGTGTATGAATTACGCCTTCGGTCCCAGGGCACCTCCAGGGCATTGCCGGCGGCGAAGCCCGGCGCACCTTCTCATTCTCACGGCTTTTGCCCGGGGTCGTCGGTTTTACCTGACTTCAAATTTTCACGGAGACCGGTTTGAACGCACACCCTTTCAAAGGTCCGCCGCCGTTTTAAATCCGCCCCTGCTGTTTTGGTATCCTCCGGCCAGCAGTGTAACATTTGTGTATCCGATACTGATTAATGATACGTTATTGTCGGCCAGGCATGATGGCGCGCCCCATTCGCTGAAGCGGTGCGCGAAGCGTTCAAGCCTTTCCTTTCAATGGTCTTGCCGTTCCGATGTCAAAAATCCAATTCTGTGCGTCCGGTTGGTGCGATCTTTGCAGAGTCATAGGGGAGTGGACGTTAGTCAAAGACATGTCTTTGCCTTCTGGGAATTACTTTGGTGGGAGAGGTCACGCTATGAAGATGGTTTTGGCAATACTTCGGCCCGAGCGCCTGCAGGAAGTTCAGGCCGCACTCATGGATATCGGCGTTTCAGGGTTCACAATAACCGAAGGACGGGGCGCCGGCAGCCAGGAAGGTTACATCGAATGTTATCGTGGGTTCGAATACAGGGTTGGAATGACGGCCAAGGTGAGAATTGAGGTCGCCGTCTCGGATGATCAGGCCGAAGAGGTTGTCGAGGTCATGCGCAGTGCGGCCTCGACGGGTGAAGTCGGAGACGGAAAAATTTTCGTTTATGCATTGGACAGCTGCACGCGGATTCGGACCGGTGAGATCGGGGAAGCATCCATCTGATCATTCGTTTTCCCGCTAGGAGCGCCGGCGTCTCGCCCGCGGCTTTAAACCACATAGGAAGCAGTGCGGCTTTCGAAACCCTGCAAAAGAGCCCGCGAGACGCCGGCGCTCCCGGGAAACACTAAAAAAAGAGCGCAACGATCTTCTGTTGCGCTCTCCTTTGTTTTGCCCTGCAAAAAATGCCGTCTTCAAGCCCTTTAGAACGTCACGCCGTAGTACAGGAAGATGTACCGGTTTTTGGTTGCATTCGCATTCGCCCAACTGTCATTCCCGATACTGTAGCCTGCGTTCAGCAATCCGGATTTAGGAAGTGTGATTGAAATTCCCGGAGTGAAGTATCCGTACCCGTTTTTCCCGCTGAACCAATCCGCCACAATGCTGACCTTTTTGGAAACCGGCTGTTCATATCCGGCAATTACGCCCGCGCGAGGACCGACAAAGGTTACAGGCCCGCTTTTCGGATCCCGGTTTGCATCTACGACACCGTAGGGGCCGACATGGAAGCGCGGCCCGTAGTCGCCGGCCTTGAATTTTTTGCTGAACAGGCCGTACAACAGCCCCCAGCTGTCCTGGACACTACGGTTATTGAGCGGCGTATTCCAGACGATGCCTGCAGCCAAGGCATCGCCTTCTGTTTCATTGTCGTAGAACTTCCATTTCACATTAGGTTGAATATACACATTGGTCGTAGAGTCTCCTGAGGTCCTGATGTTGGTTGCCGGGAAGTTCACTCCAAATTCGATGTTATGGGGCGCGCCCACAACCAGACGCGGATTATAGAGATAGGTCTGGGAATTGTCCGCTCCGGGCACCTGGGGCAGGAAATCGAATTCGGCATAGACTTTGCCTTTTGATACCGTATCGGTTGTAGGAATATTGAAAATAGTCGACTGTGCGATCAATTGGCCTTTGAACGTTGCCAACAGAAGAAAAATCAATAGCCCCG
>JBEKKY010000460.1:0-4513 GCA_050010475.1 Acidobacteriota bacterium
GCGTAATGAAATCCCTTGGCCTTGCACCAGGCCACCCTGCCGACTTCAAACCAAACGAGGTAGTTGGCATAATACACGATCCCCATCTGGTCGGTTTCCGCATAACGGACATTCACGACTGCATCCACAAAATCATTCGCATCAATTTGTTCAGACATACATTATTCCAAGAAAGCAGATTGAAATTATGCGCACACGACAACCGAAGCGCGCTTGTCCATTCGTCAATCGTCATTCGTCATTTCTTCCTTGTCTGGTCGGCCACCGCCTGCACTGCCTTATTAATGGCTTCGGGATCCCCGAGGTAATAATGCCGAAGCGGCGTGAGATCGTCATCAAATTCATAAATCAAAGGAACGCCGGTCGGTATGTTCAAGCCCACTTGTCGAGATACTTTACCAGCGCCCTCATGCTGTTGCCGTGAGCTGTGACAATCAACTGTTGTCCGGATTTGACCGCGGGTGCGATCGTCTCGTGCCAATAGGGAAGCACGCGCGCGACCGTGTCCTTCAGGCACTCTGCCAACGGGATATCCTTCGGGTCGAGACTCGCGTAACGGGGGTCCCTGACGGGGCAACGTTCGTCGTTCGGATCGAGTGCCGGCGGTGGAACGTCATAACTGCGGCGCCACAGGCGAACCTGTTCGGCTCCGAATTTATCCACCATCGCTACTTTGTTGAGTCCCTGGAGCGCCCCGTAATGCCTTTCATTCAGACGCCAGTGATTGTGAACCGGAATCCACATCAGGTCCATTTCCTCAAGCGCGATCCACAAAGTCTTTATTGCCCGTTTCAGAACGGATGTGTATGCAACATCAAAAACGTATCCTTCGGAGCGCAGGATCCGGCCGGCTTCAACCGCTTCCTGATTTCCTTTCTCGCTCAGTCCTACGTCGGTCCAGCCCGTAAACAGGTTCTCCTTGTTCCAGGTGCTCTCTCCATGTCTCAGAAGTACCAGTTTCTTCACGGATGTTCTCCTTTGCAAACTCATATAGTAACCTCGAAGACTCGAAGACTCAAAGAATGATGAACCTTTGAGTCTTCGAGTCTTTGAGGTTTAATGGGATAAATAATGGAGACGACAAAATGACGACTGATCTGTTGGACCGAAGCCGCAGCGCTCTGGTGATCATTGATGTTCAGGAAAAGCTGTTTCCGCATGTCCACGAGCGGGACCGCATGCTTGCTCGGATTGACCTTCTGGTCTTTGCAGCAAAGCTGATGGGAATTCCGGTGCTTTTGACGGAGCAATATCCCCGAGGGCTTGGAAATACAATCCAGGAAATACGACAGGCGCTCCCGGAGATCCAGCCCCTGACGAAGATGGATTTTTCTTGTGTTCCGGCGCCAGGGTTCGCGGAGCGGCTTTCGTCCACACATCGGGATCAGATTGTATTGGCCGGGATCGAAGCGCACGTCTGTGTGGCTCAGACTGCACTGGATCTTGCTTCCCGGGGGGAAAATGTCATCATCGTTGCAGACGCCGTGTCATCGCGACGGCCTCTCGATGCCCAAATAGCCTTGCGCCGACTGGAACAAAGCGGGCTTACGCTCAGCACGGCTGAAGCCGTAGTTTTCGAATGGCTGCGCCGCGCCGGCACCGAAGAATTTAAAGCAATCCAGCCGAGACTGAAGCAACTGGAGTTACGAATTGAAAAACGTCCGTAATTAGAAATTAAGTCGCTTGCGGAAGACTTCAAAAGCGCGCTTCGCGTCTGGAACGCCGAGTGCGATCGAGCTGAGGAAATAAAGCAATCCGTAAAGGGAAAGAACGACAGCTCCCGAAACCAGAGGGGGAAAACGCGTCATTCCCAATCTGACCGCGAACGACAGTGCGGCAGAGCCGAGAGCGATAGCCCAGAGTTTAGTTACGTAGGCATAGCGCAAACCCGTTCTTCCGATTCTCCGGTTCATCGACCGCCTGAGAAGTGAAAATTCAATCCAGGCAGCCATTCCCGCAGAGACGGTCAGGCCAACCAGGCCGAAGCGCGCAGGAATGCCAAACCATCGCGGAACGGGGAAAGCCAGAAACCACCCCAAACCGGCGGTCAGCAGCACTCTCAGCGTCGCAAAACGAAGCGGCGTGCGCGTGTCGCGCTGCGCCCAAAAAGCTGATGTGTACAAGCGCCCCAATGTGGACGCAAGCAGTCCGACTGTGGATCCCGCCAGAACGGCCCAGACATATTCCACGTCATTGTGCGTAAATTTTCCGGTCTGATAAAGCAGAGCGACGATACTTTCGCCGAGTACCAGAAAGGCGGCGACCGAGGGGATAATGAAAAAGGACACGCGCTGCATTGCACGATTCAATCGTTCGCGAAAAGCCGCGGTCATGGCCTCGCCGGAACCGGTTTGACTGGCCATTTCAGGCAATTCGGCGTTGGAAACAGACATTCCAAAAAGGCTGACGGGAAGCAGGTAAATGGTCTGAGCGTATGCCAGCGACGCAACCGCACCCGCATTCGGCAACAGGCTGGCCAGCAGGACATCGATATAACTGCTCACCTGATTCACGCCCCGGCTGGCAATGCCGGGGATGAAGTTGCGAATCACCGTACGGACGTTGGAACAGACAATATCGAACTGAAAATGGAAGCGGCCCGCCAGCCGAAATACTGTGGGTAATTGAACCCCGAACTGGAGAAAGCTTCCGATTACGGATCCCCACGCCACGACCTCGGCCAGACGATACGGTTGCAGGGCGCCGCCGAATCCGACGAGCGCCCCGATCATCGCGAGGTTCCAAAGGACGGGGGCCGCATAAGGAAGAAAGAAATGCCGATGACTGTTCAGAATGCCCAGGCACCACGCGGATAGCACAAGAACGCCGATTCCGGGGAACAGGATTCTAATGATCTGTATGGTAAATTCTCTTTTAACGCCTTCAAATCCCGGAGCAATGAGATCAATCATATAGGGAGTCGCCAGGACTCCCGCCAAAACGAGAATCGACATTGTCAGAACGAGAATGGACCCTATGACTCGGGCGACTCTGTTGGCTTCTTCCTTGTCTCCGGATGCCAGCAGGCTGGCATACACGGGAATGAATGAGGAAGACAGGGCTCCTTCACCGAAGAGATTTTGCAGCAGGTTGGGTATTTTCAGGGCAGCCTTGAAGGCGTCGGCGGCATCTGAATTGCCGAAATAATGCGCGAATAGCCGCTCGCGGACAAGACCGATTACTTTGCTGAAAAATATTCCGGCGCCGACGAGGGCCGCATTTCGGCTCGAGCTTTTTTGTTTCAATGAAGGGGCGGTTTTCATCGATTCGGCCAGGAGAGTTTTCAGGAGTGCCTCTCAGCGCAGCTTGAGCGTTGCAAGTGCAGTCAATGCCAGAATGCCCGCCGCAATCCACAGTCGGATCACCACTTTGGTTTCGGCAAGCCCTTTATGCTGCATTTGATGATGTAGGGGCGCACGCAGAAAAATCCGGCGGCCGAGCCAGCGGATCCCGATTTTGTCCTGGATCTGCGAACTGAGCGCTTCCGCTACAAATAGGCCGCCCAATATCAAGAACAACACCTCCTGTTTCAATAAAACCGAAGCTACCGCCATGCATCCGCCGATGGCGAGGGCGCCGGTATCTCCCATGAAAACCTGCGCCGGATATGCGTTGAACCAGAGGAATCCGATTCCTGCGCCGACAAAAGCAGAGCCGAAAACAGCGAGTTCACCGGCGCCAGGCAGATAAGAATAGTTCAAATAGTGAGCCCATATTGCGTTTCCAAGAAGATAGCCGAAGACTCCAAGCACTCCCAAAACGAAAACGGAAGGGACAATCGCGAGCCCGTCCAGCCCATCGGTGATGTTGACGGCGTTACCGATCACAAGCACAAAAAAGAAAATGATCGGGAAATAAATCCATGGAGAGTCGAAAAGCGGTGCTTTAACGAAGGGAATGTAAAATGCGCTGGCCTGGTTCCTCGCAAGCGGCGATAAGGGACTGGCAAGGCACGCAACCAGCACCGCGGCAAAACCCGCCTGCAGCAGCAATTTCTTGGACTCCGAGAGCCCGCGGTCGCCGGATTTTGCCTGGGTCTTTGCGATATCGTCCATTAGACCAATGAACCCAAACCAAACCATTCCCAGCAGCACCAGCAGCAAGAATCCATTTGCGAGATTGCACCAGAGCAAACAGGAAATCAGGATGCAGCCGATGACAACGGCTCCTCCCATGGCAGGCGTTCCGGCTTTGTCGGGCGCCGATGCCACACCCGTGTCTCTCCACTGGTCCACCAGTCCGCGGCGATGCAGATAGCGGATAAACATCGGGGTAATCAAGAGCGTCAATATGATCGCAGTCAAGGCCGCACCAATCGAGCGCGCGGAAATGTAATCGACAAGACGCAGAAACGAGAATACCTCAAAGCGGGATTGGAGGAATCTTCCAAGAAAATAGATCATAGTGCTGTTCTCTTTTCCTTTTTCCTGGAAACGGATTCCATCAGTTGCCGATAGACAGCTTTTATTTCAAAATACGGCGCAAACTCCGTGGATGTCAAAATAAACCTGGG
>JBEKKY010000461.1:0-3009 GCA_050010475.1 Acidobacteriota bacterium
CGCTCAAAAGCTGAAGACCTTGCCAGAAATTATCCAGTTGCGGAACCGATTCCGGAAACTCGGCAAAAAGGTCGTATTCACCAACGGCTGCTTTGATCTGCTGCACGTGGGTCACGTGCGGTATCTGAATGAGGCGCGGCGGCTCGGGGACGCACTGATCGTCGGAATCAACAGCGATCGCTCCGTCCGGGAAATTAAGGGAGAGTCGAGACCAATCGTATCCGAGGCAGAAAGGGCCGAGGTAATCGCGGCGCTGGAGAGTGTCGATTATGTGCTTGTTTTCGACGATCCGACTCCCAAGCAAGTGATCGACGCGATCGTTCCGGACGTGCTCGTGAAGGGATCCGATTGGGGCATTTCGGAAATCGTTGGCCGTGACACTGTGGAAAGGGCCGGCGGCGCCGTTTTGAATATCCCGCTGGTTGAAGGGTCCTCGACAACCGATTTAATCCGTAAAGTCGTCGACCGCTTTGGAAGAAATCGAAAGCAGACTTAAAATCTCACGCGGAAACGCGGAGACGCGGAGAAAGAACTGATCCAGCTGAAGCAAACGTTCGAGGCTGCGATGGGGAGTGGCGCCCTGCAACAGATGGCGGCACGCCTCGAGATGGGTGTTCGTGTCCTCACGGTATCCGGGACAGCGGGGGGCGCCAAAGCATTAACGATTGCCAAGGCGATCCTGACGGAAAACCGCTCCGCCGCAGTCATCACACCTTCGAATGCTGAAGCTCAGAACCTAGCCCAGGAACTCCAGTTCTATATCAATCTGCTTGCCCCTTCGCCACTCGAAATCATCCATCTTCCCAGCCTTGAGGTGGATCCATACCGGGGATTGTCACCGCACCCCGAGATCTCTACCGCACGCGCCAAAGCGATCTGGCAGCTTCTTCAGGACGGTCCTAAAATCCTGGTCGCCTCGGTCGGGGCGGCTTCCATCCGACTGCACAGTCCGGAGCGCTTTATCAATTACTGCCTCATGCTCAAGCAGGACGAGGAACTGTCGCCCGACATGATCCGGGAATACCTGTTCGAATCCGGTTACGTGGAAGACGACCCTGTGACCGATCCTGGAGAATTTTCGCTGCGAGGTGGAATTCTCGACATTTTCCCACCGCACCTGGAGAAGCCCGTGCGCCTGGAATTCTTCGGGGACCGGATCGAATCGATTCGTGCGTTTGACGTCGAGACCCAGCGCTCCGTGGGAACTGTCCACAATATTGAAATCATTCCCATGCGTGAGTATTGCTGCCGGCGTGATTTGCTGCGCAAATGGGCGGATCGGGCGCCTTCCATCTGGAGCGCCCCCTTTTTGCCATACCTGGAAGAAGAACTGGCCCTTGCCCGCCAAGGAGCAATGTTTCCCGCATTCGAATTCCTGCTTCCGGCAGTCGACCCTCTGGAAAAGACTCTCTTCGACTACCTCCACGGCTACCGGGTCATTACTGTGGAGCGGGAAGTCCTCGAATCCACCCTCGCCAGGCATCATGCGGAACTGTATGAAAAATTTCTGGACCGCGTCGAAGCTCACAAACCGGTGCTCTCCCCGGAACAGATTTATGTTACGGCCGACGATTTTCATGCCTCGCTCGAACGCTTCCCGCGCCTTGAGGTGGAGGAACTTAGCGTTGCAAATGCAGAGACAGCCCCTGTCTACCTGTCTTCTCAATCCACACGGAAATATCACGGCAACATCCGCGAGTTGATTGGCGACCTGAAGAAATTCCGAGACTCCGGGGAAAACATAGTTTTCATAGTCGCCAATCTCGGGCGCGCCGAGCGGATGAATGACATTCTCAAAGAATACGAAATACCTGCACATCTCTGCCGCAACGGAGATGAACCGTCCGCAGAAGGACCGAATTCCCAAAGCAGCATTCTCCTGGGAATCGGCAATCTCCACGCCGGCTACTATCTTCCGGCAATCAATCTCCGTGTCCTGACGGGCCATGACCTCTTCGATGAAGGAGACGTAGGACTCGCTCCTAAGAAGACTAAGGCAGCCAACCGGAACCTTTTTCTTTCCGATTTTCGGGACCTTAAACCTGGAGATTACGTCGTTCATGTCGACCACGGGATTGGTCTTTTCAATGGCCTGAAGACCATTGATTTGCAGGAAGGCTCAAAGGAATTCGTTCTTCTGACCTACCAGGAAGAAGCCAGACTATATGTTCCGGTGGAGCGGCTTGACCTGATCCAGAAATACAGCAGCATGGGCGGCACCCGACCGACCCTGGACAGGCTGGGCGGCACCAGTTGGGCAAGAACCAAGTCGCGCATTAAGAAGTCGATGCGCGACATGGCGGAAGAGTTGCTAAAGCTGTACGCTCAGCGTCAGATGGTCCCCGGGTTCTCCTTTTCCCCCGATACGGCCTGGCAGCAGGAATTCGACGACGCTTTTGAATTCGAGCTGACCCGGGATCAGGTGGATGCGCTCATGTCAGTCAAAACCGACATGGAAGCTCCCCGGCCGATGGACCGGCTGCTGTGCGGAGATGTCGGATATGGCAAAACGGAAGTGGCCATGCGAGCAGCGTTTAAGGCCGTTATGGACGGCAAGCAAGCGGCGATACTGGCGCCGACGACCGTTCTGGCATTTCAGCATTACAACACTCTCCGGCAGCGCTTCACGGCCTTCCCTGTCCGGATACAGCTTCTTTCCCGTTTCCGCTCCCCCAAGGAACAAAAACAGGTGCTCGAAGGCCTGGAAACGGGCCACATCGACGTCGTCGTAGGCACTCATAGACTGCTTTCCAAGGACGTTCAGTTCAAAGACCTGGGGCTGGTTATTGTGGACGAGGAACAACGATTCGGAGTCTCGCATAAGGAACGGCTGAAAGCCTTAAAGACTCGTGTCGACGTACTGACCCTCACGGCCACACCGATTCCGCGGACCCTTAACATGGCGTTGCTCGGCCTGAGGGACATGTCGACCATAGAAACTCCTCCCAAGAATCGTCTCGCCATTCAGACTTCAGTCCTCAAATACAGTTCTGATGTGATCCGCTCGGC
>JBEKKY010000462.1:0-2978 GCA_050010475.1 Acidobacteriota bacterium
GGGTCCGCTGCTCGCGAATGCAGGACTGATATTGATGTTTCTCTGCCTTGCCGCCATGCTGGCGGGCTCAATAATTCTGAAATATCGCCTGAGAGAGTCGCATCCTTGGCTGCCCGAAGAAGAGTTCCTGGCTGAGCAAAGAAAAAAGATTGCCGCCCGGATCGCCCTCCTGCGGCGCAATGTGAGGTGGTTTTTGATTCCCGCCATGGCAGGTCTTCTGACGTGGCAGATAGGGCTGTCGCACTCGGTCCCAATGGTAGTCGCACTCGTAGTTATCGTGACACTTGCATCTACGGGAGCATTCTGGTTCTATCGATGGAAGCTTCGAACGGATCTGTTGCCGATTCTTGACGACATCGACCGTGAGCTTGAATCCTTCCGAAAGAATTCCAAATCTCGGCCGGATTGACGCTTTGATCAGCTGGTTCAATGGAGCACCTCAGGGTGCAAATGAATTTATTAATTGTGATTTGTTAATGGTGATTTGCTATTTTTTAAAATGACAAATCACCATTAACAAATCACAAATAACAAATTCTGTTGGTTTTCCCTTAAAGCTATTCAAAACGAAAGAGGAATTACGCACCGGGGATACACGTGTCTTTGGAGGAAAATTTAGGCCTTCCTCGTCGAGACCACGGCAGGTGTAATCCGGACACTTTTCTCAGAAGCGGAACCAATTTTCTACGCATCTGAGACCGGTTTCTCCATTGCGGAGAAGACCGCCGGCAAAGCGTCGGCGGTGTTCGTGTCACCCACCAACAAATCAACTAAAGGAGGGTATTGCTATGTCCTATCCCTTACGTGTTGCGGACAGGTTCAAGAGACAGTCCGCTGAACAGCTCGTTACCATGGCCGGCGCCGTTATCACCGGCCTCACCGGCAACCCGGCTTTTCCTGCTCCCACGGTCGATCTCAAGACCGTGCAAGCTGCGGCCGACGGCCTCAATGCGGCTTTGGCCGCGCAGGCTCATGGAGGGATGGCAGCAACGGCGGAAAAGAACAATAAGCAGGAAATTCTGATCGATCTTTTGCGCAAGGAGAAGCACTACGTTGAGGATAACTGCAACAACGATCTCGCTATCCTGCTCTCCAGCGGATTCCAGGCCGCGTCAAACACTCGCAATCGCTCGCCCCTTGCGAATCCCGCGATCCTCAGCGTCGATTTCGGCAACAGCACCGAACTGGTGCTGAAAGTCACCCCCATCGCGCGCGCGAAGTGCTACGAAGTGCGGTCCGCAGCGGTGGGCGCAGGCGGCGTTCCCGGGGGCTGGCAAACCGCCGGCCTGTTCACCAACTCGAAGTCGATGACGATCGCAGGTCTCCTCCCGGGGACCACCTATGTTTTCCAGGTGCGCGCAGTCGGCGGATCCACCGGCTATAGCGACTGGAGCCATCCTGTGTCCCGCATGTGCGCGTAGTCCAAAGGACGCGGATTTTCGCGGACCGGAAATCCGCGTCCCTTCAAAGGAGCGGCACGCTAATATCGAAGGTAATGTTATGAGCAAACTGTTGTTGAACGACATAGCCGGAATTGCGGGAGAGACGATCAAGCTCCTGATTCTGATGGTTACCGGCGTCGTGCTTCTGGATCGTGTAAAAAATGCGACGCGCCGGCTGAACACCCGGGTGGCCGCGCTGGAGCATTGGCGCGACGAGCATATCTCGAGCATTCAACCCCACACGGTTTGCATCCTCGAGGACCGGCGGAAGGTCGACGAGCGCGAATGGCTCGAACGAATTGAGCGGAAGATCGACCGGCTGGAAGAGCGCATTGACGCATTGACGGAGAAGATCCATGCATGACGCCCAAAAGCCCTCAATAGACCTCTCGCGGATCGAGTCCTTGCATAAAGGATTACTGCGAGTCTCGAAAACTGTCCGATTTACTAATCCATGGCGACATGAGTCAGCGTACAGAGCCGCGGCCGTAAGGGAGCGGGCGCAGTTCGTTAGGAGAAGCACCCGCTCGCTGACGGTCGCGGCTCTGTACCCTGGTAGTCAACCCAAATCCTGTCCGCCCTCGCGCGGGCATTTTTCAAAGGAGCTAAGAATGATCGGCACATCCGCATTCTCGATAGCGCAACGATTCATCGGACTCAAAGAAGCAGCCGGTGTAGCGAGCAATCCGCAGATTCTGGCGATGCTGCGCCTGGATGAAAGCTGGCCGGCCGGCGATGAGACGGCTTGGTGCAGCGCCTTTGTCAATTATGTGGCCTGGCTTTTGCGGCTGCCGCGCAGTAAATCCCTGGCGGCCAGGTCATGGCTGCAGGTGGGGATCCCGATCCAATTAGGGCAGGCTGCCGCGGACAGCGACGTGGTCGTCATTCAAAGAGGCGACGGCAAGCAGCCCGGGCCCGAAGTCGTCAACGCGCCTGGCCACGTGGGATTTTTCGCAGGATATGATGCCGCGCGCGAACTCGTTCAATTGCTCGGCGGCAATCAGGGGAACGCGGTTAGCATTGCGTCGTTTCCGGCGGAACGCATTCTCGGAATAAGGAGGCTGACATAATGGGATTAAATATCGCATCGATTCTGGGCAGCGGCCTGGGCCAGCTGATCAAAGACGTGGTCGGCGCCTTCAAGCTGCCGCCCGAAAAACAGGCAGAGCTCCAGCAGGTGATCGATCAGAATGCCCACGAGATCCAGATGAAGGAGTACGAGCTGCAGGTGCGCGCGATGGACGCCGAGAGCAAAGCCATTGAAGCCGCTTCGGCCAATATCCGCGCGGAAGCGCAAAGCGGGGACAAATGGACGAGCCGCGCGCGGCCGACGTTTCTGTACCTCTTTTACATAATCCTCGCTTTTAATTTTATCTTCGTCCCGATCGCTCAAATGATCAAAGGCATGTCGCTGGCTCAGCTGCATCCGATCGAATTCCCAGACATCATGTGGGAAGTGTTTGTGGCAGGGTATCTCGGGTATACGGGCGTGCGATCGTGGGAAAAAAGCAAGCTCGGGAAAAACTGATTGCCGGC
>JBEKKY010000463.1:0-2964 GCA_050010475.1 Acidobacteriota bacterium
GCGAGATCAGGACTAATGGTTCATCCGATGTGGAGCCTCGAAGAGGCGACAGAAAATAGCCCCGGCCGTAAGGCCGGGGTAAGGATTGATCCATGAATCGAGCGCCGAAGGTGCGGCACTATGGGCGCGCTGCAAGTGCCGCACCTTCGGTGCTCTGTTTCTTTCCAATTTTATCCCGGCCTGACGGCCGGGCCTAGCGACTGCCGGCCCTTCGGGCCTCAAATACCAAAAATTATGCGGCATTAGCCGCCTGAAGCGGCGCGACTCGATAGGGCTCTTTGCATCCACAGCGTTGCCTTCCAGATGCCCAGTAAGGGCGCGACATCGCAGCCAAATCTTGGGTTGCGCTTCAGGGCTCATTCTGAACGTGCCCGCTGCCCCATGGCTTCGCTTCGTCGCCTTTTCAGCGCTTGGTGCAGGTCTCCTTAGCTTGACCCTTACCACAGGACCTTGTATGTTCAACCACTTGCCTCCCTCTGGGAGGCTTCCTGATACCACCGGCTCTGCGAGTGGAGTGCCATTGGGGGATTTGGCGCATTCAGACCCAAATCGACCAGAGCAATTCACCATCTTTCTTCATACTCAAATTATCCCGATGGCCAGAACAAGGCTTCGCCGGGTGCACAACGGGGCTTTTCTGTGCCGGTCTTTCGGCTCTGCATTTGCTGAAGCGAATACTTTTCTTGCCGATATGATAGGCTGATGGTATCCGTATATTAATTTGAGTTTTTTGGGATAAAGCCTCTCCCAACCCGTAGTATCCCTGGGAATCATTCAAGCAATTCTGAGGAGATGCGGCTGTGGATGGAGACCGGATTTGCCAAGAGCTGAGCAGGTTCAAAGCCGGCTGTAACGACTTTGACCGATTACTTGAGGAAACCGTCAGAATTATTCATCAATCCAACCACAAGTTTCACTGGACTGGGATCTACGAGCTTTTTCCCAACGACATTCTTCGCTTGGGGCCGTTCATCGGTGCAGCAACGGACCATGTTTTCATATGCGTAGGACAAGGTGTGTGCGGAAGTGCGGTGGCCGAGAGACGGAACAGGATCGTTCCCGACGTAACCAAAGAACCCAATTACTTGGCCTGTTCCAGTTTTACGAAGTCCGAGCTGGTGGTGCTGATCCAAAAAGAAGAAAAAATATTCGCCCAGATCGATGTCGACAGCAACGAACTGGACGCATTCGACGAACAGACTGTCGCCGCTGTTCAGAAAGTGGCGGATTGGCTTGCGAACGCCTATGAGGCGCGCGCCGGGCAAGTCAGGAGCGCGAATAGCTAAGGGCCTGTCAATGGAAGAACCGGACCGGCAAGTTGCAGATCTCAATCTCAAGGCAGACAAGATGGAACGTTTAGTCCGTATCCTGGAAAACCAGATTCGTGTCCTCGAACGGGAAAGGCAAAAACTCTCGGCGCTTGTCAACAACACCGACGCGGGCTTCATAATTGTCAATTCAAACTTTCAAGTGAAGTGGTCCAACAGTGCATTTTGCGATAATGCTGCATTCGGCAACTCCGATTGCACGGCACAGACCGTCAGCTGCCGGCAACTGGTTTGCGCGCGCGCGGAGATCTGCCAATCGTGTCCTGTCAAAAGGGCGCTGCAAAGCGGCAACACCGTTCATCACGAAATCCGCGTCGAAGTCGGAGGGAAAACCCAATACGTCTACTTGACTGCCATGCCGATCAAGTCGCCGGAGGGAAATCCGGACGAAGTCATGGTAATGCTTCAGGATGTCACCGACTTGGAAGTTCTGCGCAGATCACAGTCCGAACTAAGGGAGAGTGAGGAGCGATTTCGCTCAATCTTCGAAAACGCAGGGGCGGCCATCGTCACTGTCAGCGCCCACGGGAAACTGCTTCAGATCAACGAGGCGTTCTGCAAAATGTTGGGCTACTCAAAAGAAGAGCTTTCCCACAAGAGCATTTTCGATGTTATCCCGCAGCAGGACGCAGCACAGATTCGGAAACGATATCGGGAGGCTGTGTCCGGCAGGCGCCAGGAAATCGAATTCGAATTGAGGCTTTGTCATCGAAATAGCGCCATCGTGTGGGGATATGCAACAGGCGCGTGGATCCTCAGGTCGGGAAATAAACCAGATCATGCAATCATCATCGTGCAGGACATTACCGGCCGCAAGCGCGCAGAAAGCGCGCTCAAGGAGGCCAAAGAACAGGCTGAAGTCGCAAACCACACAAAAAGCGATTTTCTGGCAAAAATGAGCCACGAGCTACGGACTCCTTTGAACGCTATCATCGGGTATAGCGAGCTGATCCAGGAAGAAGCACAGGACTGGGCCCAAGAAAATACTCTCCCGGATTTGAAAAAGATCAATTGCGCCGGAAAGCACCTCCTCGCGCTGATCAACAACATTATGGATCTGTCCAAAATTGAGGCGGGCAAAACCCAGCTTTGCATCGAAACTTTCGAAATTGGTCCAATGGTCGAGGAAGTGGCGGCCATGATTAAACAGATGGCCAACCAAAAGCAGAACCGCCTCAATATGCAATGCTCTGAAGATCTGGGGCGGATGGACGGAGATGTGGTCAAAATCCGACAGATACTCTTCAACCTGCTAAGCAATGCATGCAAGTTTACGGAGAAGGGGAATATCTGGATTGAAGCATCGCGGAATCGACGCTCGGCTGGAGATGAAATTGTATTTTCGGTCCGGGATACGGGGATTGGGATTGCACCGGATCAGATAGATTTATTATTTGAGCCGTTCCATCAGGCAGATACCTGCACGACACGGAAATATGGTGGAACAGGCTTAGGCTTGGCCATCAGCCACCGGTTCTGTCAGCTGATGGGAGGAAGCATCAGCGTGGAAAGCCGACCGTGTGAAGGGTCTGACTTTACATTCCAGCTTCCAGCCACCATCAGGGGAGTATCTCCGGAGGAGGCAACTCCGCATAATCTGGCCCCCCCCGTTGATATGCCCGAGACTGATAACGGC
>JBEKKY010000464.1:0-3270 GCA_050010475.1 Acidobacteriota bacterium
GAGATCCGAAGGAAGGACGCGCCGTATTTCCACGTTCTTGACCCAGCGTACCTGTTCGAGACGGGTCTGCAGGTCGCCAAGGTTGATGCGCAGGATGTTGGCCGGGAAATTCTGACGGATGATTGCCTCCAGTTGTTTGGGATCGAGTTCTTTGCAGCCATAAAACGTGATCGCATGCAGATTGAATTTGTCGGATGTATATGCATAAACGAACACGGAGAGCATGAACGAGACCATCACAAGGAATGCGCCGAGTTTTCCAAGCATCTTTAGCGCAGCGACGAGACGACGGCCTGCAATATGGCCCGTGCCCAGCTTGTTGGTCGCCTTCTTGTGCCGGCGCCGTCCTGTATCCGGAGGCGGAACGATTCTGGCGGTTGTGTCTTCCTTCGATCGACTGGTCTTGATTTCCATACGGTTCTCGGTCCCGGGACGACGGGCGGCCCGCCCGTATTTGCGGCCCACAGGGCCGCGCTCCCGGGAATTACTCCTTAAGAAACTCTTCGCCTATTTTCCACACATCCCCGGCCCCCAAAGTGATCAGCAAATCGCCCTTCTGCAGCTTCTCTTTCAGTATTTGTTGAGCTGCGGGAAAGTCAGCCGCATAGCTGACATCGCGGTGGCCGAATTTCTTTGTCTGCTCGACGAGCCTCTCGGCGGTAATCCCGGGGATGGCTTCCTCGCTGGCGGCGTATATCGGGAGCACAATCAGAACATCGGCCTGGTAGAAAGCCCGGGCAAAATCCTCCTCCAGCGCCTGCGTGCGCGTGTATCGGTGCGGCTGGAACACGGTTACAATCCGGCGATCGCAAGCGTGGCGGGCTGCGCTGAGAGTCGCGATGATCTCCGTCGGGTGATGTCCGTAATCGTCCACAACCAGGACGTCCTCCCTGGTTCCTTTGATTTGAAACCGGCGGTCTGCGTTTTGAAAAGAGGCCAGGGCTGCTGCTATTTTCTCGAAGGGAATCTCCAGTTCCAGGCCCGTTGCAACTGCCGCAAGAGAGTTCAGGATCCCATGCTCTCCGGGGACACGCAGGTGAAGGATGCCCAGCGGATTTCCTTTATAGCGAACCTGGCAGGAGGTCCCGAAATTGCGGAACTCCACGTGCGATGCCACCAGATCTGCCTGGTTGCCGGTCCCATAGGTTACGATCCGGCGCTCCACCCTGGGAATGATCGCCTGAACATTGGGGTCATCAAGGCACAGCACGGCTGCGCCATAAAACGGGACTTTGTTTACAAAATCGACAAATGCTGCCTGGATCGCTTCCAGGTTTGCGTAGTGATCCAGATGCTCCCTGTCGATGTTGGTGACCACCGCAATGGCAGGGCTGAGCTTTAGAAAGGATCCGTCGCTTTCATCCGCCTCTGCGACCAGAAAATCGCCCTTCCCGAGTTTGGCATTGCTTCCGAATGCATTCAATCGGCCGCCGATCACTGCGGTCGGATCGAATCCGCCATGGACCAGAACCGTTGCAATCATGGATGTGGTGGTCGTTTTCCCGTGAGATCCGGCAATGGCCACGCCGTACTTCAGGCGCATCAGCTCGGCCAGCATCTCTGCTCTGGGGATAACCGGGATTTGCAGTCTCTTGGCCTCAATGACTTCGATATTGTCGGCGCGAACTGCGGAGGAAATGACGACTACATCGGTCCCCTCAACGTTCGCCGCCTCGTGACCGAGAAAAATTCTCCCTCCGAGTTCTGCCAGTCGATCGGTTACCGGACTCTGTCTCAGGTCCGATCCTGAAACCTGATACCCGAGGTTCAGAAGGAGCTCGGCAATGCCGCTCATCCCGATGCCCCCGATTCCCACAAAATGAAGCTTCTGTATTTTCCTGAACATGTGCTAGTCAGGCCTCGGGCAATGTATTGTGGTTGGACAAATTCAGGAGCACGCCGGTCGCAAGCAGGTTCAGAAGCAGAGAACTCCCTCCCTGACTCACAAACGGCAATGCAATTCCCTTGGTCGGCATCATTGCGAGCACCATGGATATATTAATGAAGCCCTGCAGTGCCACCATCAGCGTGATGCTCAGTCCCAGGTAAAAGCCGAAACGGTCGGGCGACCGCAGGATGATTCGTATCCCCCGATAAAAGAAGATCAGAAATGCCAATGCGACCAGGCAGGTCCCGATCAACCCGAGTTCTTCTCCGATGACTGCAAAAATAAAATCGCTGCTTGCCTCCGGAAGAAAGAAAAGCTTTTGTCGGCTGGCGCCCAGGCCCAGGCCCGAAAAGCCGCCCGTCCCCACTGCAGTAAGGGATTGAGAAATCTGCCAGCCGGAGCCCAACGGGTCGTGAAACGGATTCAAAAAGGATTTGATTCGCTCCCAGCGAAATGGGACTCGCAGGACAAAAAGGTAAAAGGCGGGGATGGCCATCAGCGCCGCACCCGCGAAGTAATACCATGCCAGTCCGGCCACGTAGAGCACGATTCCCATGATCAGACAAATGCACAATGCCTGTCCGAGATCGGGTTCAATTGCAATCAGGCCGGCAAACAGCCCTACCACCACTCCGAATGGCAGCAAACGCCGAATCGGCTGATTGATTTGGCTTTCATGCTTGTGCAGGTATGCAGCCATGAATACGATCACCACCAGCTTCGCGACTTCGGAAGGCTGAAAAGAAATAAACGGACCATAGCGCAACCAGCGATGGGCCCCGTTGACTTTGCCTTGAGTCATGACGAACAGGAGAGCAAGGGCGCAGATCGTCAGCATCACGGCGATCGCCTTCGGTTTCTGCCAGACGTGATAGTCCACATTCATCATGAAAATCAGAAAAATGAAGCCGACTCCCGCGTGCAGGAGTTGGCGCAGGAAGAAATAAGAAGAAGTCCCGTGTTGAGATGAAGCCATTACGGACGAAGCGCTGTAAACCATCACGAGGCCGAAAATAGTTAGAAGGCCTGCAGTGAAGAACAGTATTTTGTCGCTGCTGGGTTTATATGCCATAATGCCATAACTCATCTGCCTGATTTCAGATCTCGGCGCATTATCGGGGTCGGAATCGGAATCGGGATCGGGATCGGGATAGAATTGAATTCTTTCGACCCCGACCCCGAGAAATTTTGGAAAACCTCTACCGTAATTCATGCACTGCCTCCTTGAATACACGGCCGCGGTGCTCGTAATCTTCGAACATATCGAAGCTCGCGCAGGCTGGGGCAAGAAGGACTACATCTCCGGGATGCGCAAGCCCGTGGCAAATCGAGACCGCCTCTTGCATGGATTGGGCTTCACTCATCCCTACCGTTCCGGAAAG
>JBEKKY010000465.1:0-2905 GCA_050010475.1 Acidobacteriota bacterium
GGCGGCAGATCAAAGGGAGGGCGCCCATCAAAACTCAGGCTTCGGTCATAAAGCCCGTAGAAGGTAGTCTTCGGGGGAGCCTCCGTCCCATTCATGGGATAGCCCTTAATGCTGCCGTATGACAGGCGCAGAGTGAATGTCGCATCGGGATACTCGCTTCTTCCGTATGCGGCAAATCGTGCCTGTCCGATCTTTTCTCCGGCAGCCATGAGAACGCTTTCCACATTATTTTCAAGCCACTTTCTGAGTTCGCGGACAAGAGGATCCACTCGCCGGGCCAGAAGGATCGCCGGATCATTTGAAGCATCGATTGCGGACTGCCCGCCATCCATGAGGGATTTGCGATAAACCGGGTCGCCAAGCTTCGTCCCGGCAATCGCTTCTCCGGCTACTTCCGCTGGAGTGCGCTTTTTCAGCGCAGCTTCTACGAAGGCATCCCGAGGTCCCAGTTGATCCAGCGATTCCTGCAGGCTGTCCTCAAGCAGCTTCTCCTCCATTTGCGGGTAGACGGGCGCAGGAGAAAGGAGACGGAACCTGAGTGAGTCGAGTTCCGAATCATGAAATCCCGTCAGTCGCTCACCATCGGGTTTCTTTATTTCGGCGACATATTGCACAATGGTCAGCGCGAGGCTGGCAATCCGCGAACCCCGCAGGGAGCGGAAGCGGGTTTCTTTATACCTGCTCAACTCCTTTTGCTCGGCCCGCGCAATTTCATCCCACGCAGCTCCGTATTTGGCTTTCAAATCCGCGTTCCCTGCGATACGCGTGCGGAAATCAGTTTCTTCCTTCTGTTTTTTGGCAATCAAAGTTTTGTCCAGAAGCCCGTTATATTCTCCGAGAAAAGCCTTCAGAGAATTTTCGAGCCCGAATATTTGATTCGCCGCCTCACGCATCTGTTCCGCACCGCCGGATGCATAACGCCTCAATACCTCCAGCCTCCGCCTGATCAGCTGGATATTCGTGGGGAGAGTGTAATCACGTTCCACCTCAATCTGAGACATCGCGCTCATCCGGTCCGTTGAACCCGGATTGCCGGATACGAATACGAGATCGCCTGCCTGTGCACCCGCGGGATTCCATTTCAGAAATTCCTTACTTTCGACGGGATTGCCCCCTTCATACGCGCGAAATAGCGCCATATCCAAATCGAAACGGGGATAGGTAAAATTATCGGGATCTCCCCCGAAAAACGCGATCTTCTGTTCCGGGGCAAACACCAGTCGAACATCGGTATATTTTTTATATCGGTAAAGCCAGTATTCGCCTCCGGCATACAGTGTTACTACATCCGAACGCAATCCGGTCGATTCCAGGCTTTCCTTCTCAATTTTGGCAATCTCTGCCTTCCTGGCCTGAAAGGCGGCATCATCGCTCATTCCCCGCTTGACGCTCCCCTGCAGCCGGCGGGTCACATCTTCCATCGAAATGAGGACATTGAGCTCGAGATCCGGACACTTCATTTCCTCGGCCGCAGAGCGGGCATAGAAACCGTCGTTCACGTAATTCTTCTGCGGCGTAGACACCTTCTGAAGCTGGCCCAGGGCCACATGGTGATTGGTAAGGATCAGACCTTTCGAACTCACGAAAGAGCCCGAACCTCCGTCGTTAAAGCGCACGCTGGCAAGGCGCACACGATCGAGCCATTGCCGGGTAATGACAAAACCGTATTTCTCCTGGACCTGTTTCACGGGAGGATTGTCGAACGTCCACATCCCCTCGTCCCCCAGAACCGGAAAGGAAATCAGAATTCCCGCGAGGCAAAGCAGAATCAACATCAGCCGATGGCACAAATCCTTTTTCATTGAGACCTCCCCGTGAAATTATACCGTAAGTCCGAGCGCGCTGTTGGACGCCAGCCCTGCAGCATACAGGATATTTATGGTAACGTTCTATTGATGATTCGATGTTCCGACCTCAATTTCGAATTTCGAATCTCGAATCCCAGGAAAGGCGATTCCATGGCTGAAGTTCTCTTTTCGGTCGAATCAGGAGAAGGCCGAATCACCATCAACAGGCCGGAAAAAAGCAATGCTCTAAGCCGCGAGATGCTGAAGGAAATGCGTCGGGTCCTGCATAAAGCCGGACAGGATCCTGCCATCAGAGTAATAACCATCACGGGAGCAGGAGACAAAGTATTTTGCGCCGGGGTGGACTTGAAAGCTTCCCGTTCTGCGGATTCGGGCCAGGACTTCGGCCGAAGCGACTTCCGTCAGTTGCTCATTGAAATTGTCCGGTGCCCAAAACCCACGATCACTCTTGTGCGCGGCCATGTGATGGGGGGCGGCGTTGGAATTGTCCTCGCCAGTGATTTGTGTCTCGCTTCCAGCGATGTTCACTTCTCTACTCCGGAAATCCAAGTGGGGATGTTCCCGATGATGGTCATGGGTTTGCTATACCGCAATGTGGGGCGCAAGAAGGCCACCGAGATGATGTTTTTGGGAGAACGGATGACGGCGCTTGAAGCGCAGGAACTCGGAATGATCAACCATGCCTACAATCGTGACCAGTTCGAGTCGGCAGCCCGCGAATTTTTGCAGAAGCTTATCGTAAAGAGTTCCACGATACTTAAGATGGGGAAAGAAGCTATATCGAGAGTCCTGGATGCAAAACTGGCGGGAGAGGAACAATTCCTCGAATCGGCGCTGGCGGAAGTCATGGCCACGGATGACAGCAGGGAAGGGATTCGGGCGTTTTTGGAGAAACGTCCGCCAAAATGGAATTGATGTCTAATCTCGCATCTCGAATTTCGAATCATGAAGACTATACGAATCGGCGGAGCGCTTGGGTACTGGGGTGACCGCAGCGACGCAATCCTCGACCTGCTCAACGGCGGCCCTCTGGATTACGTCATCATGGATTATCTGGCGGAGGTCACGATGTCGATCCTGCGGAAGCAGGCGTCAAG
>JBEKKY010000466.1:0-2882 GCA_050010475.1 Acidobacteriota bacterium
CCGTCGGTCAGGGTGACTGACTTTATGTTGCCCGCGTGATCGAGAATCGCGGTGGAAGAGACAATGCCGCGTTCTTCATCGACTACCAGGTGGCGCCGGCGTATTTGGGTGACAAACCTGAAATAGCCGGTCTTAAACTGCTCGGTGCAGCTCATCGCGCTGATATTAAACCCTCCACCCGATGCACCGAAAAGCTTTGGATTGTTGGTTGTCTGGATGCCGTTTTCAAAACGGTTGCAGGTATCCGCAAATGGCACGGGGCGTGTCCCATCCATCCGTTCCAAAGCCTTGAAGTAGCTGTCGGCGATGGTGATCATATCCTCGCGAGGGGAACACGCGACGGATCATGTGCGACCAAAGCATCGAGATACTGATTGGCAAAGCCCTCCAGACAGGCGCGCCCGCACTCGGGGGCAGCCACGCCTGTCTGGCTTGCTGAGGTGGTTGACGGCCGATCGGCATTACAGGCTGAGAGGCCGACGACCAGAAGAATGCCGAGCATTAAAAGCCCTGTCTGTTTTGTCCGCATGCTCCTTTCTCCTGTTTTGCACCGGCTCACTCCCCGGCTTCTCAAGGCAAAACTTTACGGCGAAATCGTCGAGCATTTGCCAGGTTGCCTCATCGAGCCGGATTCCTTTCTTCAGCGACTCGATTCGTTTTTCCGCCTCTTTTTCGCCGTGTATAAAAATCCTGCTCTGCCCTTTGGCTTTGGCGCTGTCCCGCACCTGTTGCAGGATGGATTCCACATGCCGCATGATTCCGGCGGGATCTCCGAACAGATCGAGCGGAATTGCCCCGAAGAACTGAGAGATTCCTGCTCCCTGGGTGCCGAACGTTTCGCGGCTCCAGGCTCCCATGGACAATCCGGCGCACAAGAGGTCGACGAGCAGACCAAGCCCAAAGCCCTTGTGTCCTCCCATTTCCTCACCGGCGCCTCCGAGGAAAAGGTGCCCGCCATCCGGCTTGTCGCTGCGGTACAGGGTTTGAAAATGCTGCGTGTCAGTTGTTCCCGCGCCGCGCTCATCCACAACCCAGCCCAGGGGCATTGGTTTGCCCCGCCGTTCATACACCTCCACTTTGCCGTGCGACACAGTTGTGGTAGCCATGTCCAGGACGAAATTCGTTTTGCCCGCGGAGGGAATTGCTACGCAGATCGGGTTGGTGCCCAGGATTCGCTCGCGGCCGAATGTTGGGATCGAACAGATCCGGGTATTGCAGAAAGCCATGCCGATGAATCCTTCTGCTGCCGCCATCTCGGCCCAGAGGCCGGCCATGCCGAAGTGATTGGAGTTGCGGACTGAGCCAAATCCCACGCCCGCATTCTTTGCTTTTTCAATCACGCGCGTCATGGTGAATTGAGCAATGCACGGACCGATGCCGTGATGGCCATCCACGACAACCGACGATGGCGTCTCGTGTACGATTTCGGTTTTTGCTTTCGGGAAGGCGAAGCCGTCCCGGATATTGGTCTGGTAGAACGAAAGCCGGGCCACGCCATGCGAGGCAACGCCCCGCGCGTCCGCCTCCACGAGAATCCTGGCGGTTACGCCGGCCTGCTCCGGCGAATAGCCGATTTTTTGGAGAATTTTTGCGGTATAGGCAAAAAGCGCTTCATACGTGATCTTGTCCTGCTTCATTGCCTCCTCACTTTCATGAGTTCCTGAGCTTGGGAAGTGTGCTGGATCCCTGGGGTGCTAAATAGATTTTCTGCTGACGGCCTCCCTTTTGGAAAGCCATCTCGAGGGCTTGCTCTACGGTATCGGCAGTTCGAAATGCGGTTTTCGCCAGAAGCGCCGGATTGAGGCCTCCGACAATGATGATGTTGTAGATTTCTGCGGCGGAGCACATGTAGTAACTCACGTATTTGGGAACCGTGAAGAGGTTTCGGACCTCACGTTCCCGCTCCGCGTTCGTTGCGCAATCCACAAACATTGCGTGCGCATCCTGCGGCCCGATTCCTTCTGCGCAATCGCTCAAGATGATCATTGTGCCGCCCGGCCTCGTAGCCTCCTGCATCAGGTAAAGGGCTTTCCCGGTCTGGTAGAACTCGATGTCTTTCGGGTATCCCCCCTGCGAAGCGATCGTAATGTCCGCGAGCTCCTTTATCGGCACTGCATAGAGATCGTCGACAATTCTGCAGCCTGCCTCGTGGGCAGCCACACAGTCGCCGGAAACAGCATGCGCGATCTTCCCATCCGGGCCCATGATCACGTTGAAAAGGAAGGAAGGGCTGACGGTGACTGCGGCTTCCAACATGTCGAGGTGGACGGGGTTGTCTTTGATGTTTCCGTTCCTCACCTCGGGACGCTGTCTGCCCATGTTGTCGATGATCATCAGGTGATTCTTTTGAATTGATTCGAAGCCGGATATTCCGGGCAAAATCGATTTTTTGCCGCCGCCCCAGCCTGCCCACGGGTGGTAGGTGCAGCAGCCGGTCAACACCAGGTGGTCGGCATCGGCCGCCATCTTGTTGATCGTGATCGGCGTGCCCCGGCTGGTTTTGCCCAGGTTGACCAGGTTTTTCTCGTCCCTGCAGTCGTGATCGACGACACGGAATCGCCGCGTCAGTTCGGGTCCCAGCAGCCGTGCATGCTCCTCTTCGGTTTGTTTGCGGTGCAATCCGACTCCGCTCAAAAACCGGATGTCTTCATCCCGGATACCCGCATCGCTCAGTTCCTTTACGAGGAAAGGCAAATACACATTCATCCGTTGCCAGGCACGGGTAACGTCGGACACAACGATGCAGACGCTGTTCCCGGGCTTGACCATCTCTCCCAACCTGCGGGAGCCGATAGGGTTTGCAAGCGCACGCAAAATTGCATCTTCTTCTGTTTTTCCAGAAGAAGGGATGTCCTTGAGGATTATGCCGAGCAGGTTCTCTT
>JBEKKY010000467.1:0-2880 GCA_050010475.1 Acidobacteriota bacterium
ATTGCTGACCGGAAGGATTCTGTTGGTGTGACATATCCGTGGGGAAACTGAAATAACAGGTTGTCTTATTTTAGTTTTTGTTTAAAATCTAAAACAACGCTGCAATTTATTTTAGATTTCCCGGTGAGGGGGCTCCTATGAAAAACTTTCAGTCAGGACACTACGTTCAGCAAGATCTCCACAAAAGCTTTCAACCCAACCCTATCAACCGCGCCTGGGCGCTGGACAATATGGAGTTGATCCAGTTGCTTGGGCAGGCTGATCGACATTTGGGGAGGCTGGACATGTATTCGGACTATATTCCAAATATCGACCTGTTCATCCGTATGCATGTGCTGAAGGAGGCCACCCAATCAAGCAAAATTGAAGGCACACAGACGAACATGGAACAGGCGCTTCTGGAAAAAGAGGACGTTTCTCTCGATAAAAGAGACGACTGGGAAGAGGTGCAAAACTATGTCGCGGCCATGAATGAAGCGATTGCGAAGTTGCAGACATTGCCCTTTTCTGGACGGCTGATACGGGAAGCCCATAAGACATTGCTTCAAGGAGTGCGCGGCAAGCACAAGCAGCCGGGCGGATTCAGGCGAAGCCAAAACTGGATTGGGGGGGCAACGATCAACGATGCGGTGTTTGTTCCGCCTGTACACTCCTCCATCAGGGAATTAATGGGCGACATCGAGCAGTTTGTGCATAACGATTCGCACTATTTCCCAGAGCTATTAAAGATTGCCCTGGTGCACTACCAGTTTGAAACCATACATCCATTCCTGGACGGCAATGGCCGGGTTGGGCGGTTGCTGATTACCTTATATCTGGTCAGCAAGGGTATACTAAAGAAACCCGTGTTGTATCTCTCCGACTTTTTTGAGCGCAACCGCATTCATTATTACGACAACCTGATGCGGGTTAGAGAAAAGAACGATCTGCTCCAATGGTTCAGGTTTTTTCTGGTGGGACTCATTGAAACCGCCAAGATCAGCATAAAGACGTTTGACAACATTCTCAAACTGGAAAAGGAGGTTGAGGCCAAGATACGAACTCTCGGCAGCAGAACGGCAAACGCACAAACAGTTGTCAATTTTTTGTACCAACAGCCATTGATTGATGCCGCCAAAGTGGGGGAAATAGCGGCTATATCACCGGCATCGGCCTACAAATTGATTGCCGATTTGGAGCAACTCGGCATACTGAAAGAAATCACCGGCGGTAAGCGGGGAAAAATGTATCTGTTTATGGAATACGTGCAATTATTCAAATGACAACGGGCAAACAACCTCATGCCACCAGTCGGCGTCGCTAAATTGAGAGAAAAACGCGAGACCGCGCGGCTAAGCTGCTCCCTGATATCAACAAGGAAGTTTATGGTCTTTTCGGCATGAAGATCCGGAGGGGGGCGAGGAACACTGATAATCAGAAAGCCGTATTTACGAGAGCATTTGCACAGGTGCATTTCTCTGCCGTGATGCTGATCCCCATTTTACCGCAAATTCTACCTCAGACCGCCAAACCCCACAAAAAAAGGGTTAGCCAATTAAGCTAACCCCTTGAATTTTCTGGCGGGGTGGAAGGGACTTGAACCCTCGGCCTCCGGCGTGACAGGCCGGCGTTATAACCAACTTAACTACCACCCCAATAAATCAGTAGGCGGAACAGGGCTCGAACCTGTGACCCCCGGCTTGTAAGGCCGATGCTCTCCCAGCTGAGCTACCCGCCCAAAATCCACCCTCCCCCATATAAAAGGGGGGGAAAGACAGGCCCTTTGCCCGTTGGCGTCCCGAGACTCTTCATTATCAGTGAAGCGGCCCAAATGTCAAGCTGTTTTGCTCCGCCAGAGCCATACCTGGAAGATCCGGAGCACCACCTTTTAACGGCGGCGGGGACTCCGCCGACCGCTCGTTTCGTCAATGCGCGTGAATCTCGTCGCCCGCGGGCTTTGCCGGCAAGATGACCGGTGAGTCTGCTTCCGGTTCCTTGAACAGCTTGTCCGCTTCAACCGGCGCCAGCGCCAATCTCAGCACGTCGTCCATGTGCGTCACAAGCTCGATGTTTATCTCTTCGAGAATCTTTGCCGGAATCTCCTTGAGGTCCTTGGCATTATCCTTAGGGACCAACACGGTCTTGATCAGCGCACGGTGCGCGGCAAGAATCTTTTCCTTCAGTCCGCCAATGGGAAGCACGCGGCCCCTCAGAGTTATCTCGCCCGTCATGGCTACGTCGCTTCTCACCGGGATTCTGCTGAGAGCGGACACAATCGAAGTCGCCATCGTAATACCTGCCGACGGGCCGTCCTTGGGGATGCCCCCTTCAGGGACATGGACGTGTATATCGAGGTTCTGGTGGAAATCAGGCTCGAGGCCGAGCTGTTTTGCCCGCGACCTTACATAGCTCAAAGCTGCCTGCGCCGATTCCTGCATGACCTCGCCAAGTTTTCCCGTGATCGTCACCTTGCCCTTGCCCGGCATGATAACGGTTTCGATCCCGAGAATGTCGCCCCCAAATTCAGTCCAGGCAAGCCCCATCGAAAGGCCGATCTCATCTTTTTCCTCGGCGCGCCCGTAGTGGAACTTCGGAATCCCGAGAAAGTCCTGGATATGATTTTCGGTAAGCTCCACCCTGGTTTCAGGTCCGTTGCGGACCACTTCCTTGGCGACCTTGCGGCAGACTGCGCCGATTTCGCGCTCAAGGTTCCGCACTCCGGCTTCTTTGGTATAATGGCGGATTATGAAGAGCAGTATGTCATCGACGAAGTCGATATTGTCCGCGCTTATGCCGTTTGCCTTCGACTGCTTCTTTATCAGAAAGTTCCTCGCGATGTTGAGCTTTTCGAATTCAGTATAGCCGGCAAGCTGTATGATTTCCATCCTGTCCCGCAGCGGC
>JBEKKY010000468.1:0-2879 GCA_050010475.1 Acidobacteriota bacterium
GCCGTGGTGATTGCCAGTGGAGGCTACGC
The DNA here is from genome assembly GCA_050010475.1 of Acidobacteriota bacterium. Taxonomy (GTDB): domain Bacteria; phylum Acidobacteriota; class UBA6911; order UBA6911; family UBA6911; genus UBA6911. The sequence goes on from JBEKKY010000468.1 coordinate 30, forward strand.
GAACAACGCAGAATGGATTAAGAAGTACACCGGCTTCGAACTGGGCCGGACGGTAACGCCCATGGGGAACGCGGGCAAGATGGGAGACGGCATCCGCATGGCTTGGGAGATGGGCGCTGCTGCCGAAGGCATGGGCGTTCTCCACTTGATCCGTGTAGCGCCGTTTGGGCCGGAGTTCCCCTTCATGAACGCCGTGGAGGGGGCGGCAATTCAGCCGGTTTTGTGGGTTGACCCCAAAGGAGAAAGGTTCTGCGATGAGGGCATCGCCTATTACGATACTTCCTTAGGCAACGTGAATAGCCGATACAAACAGGGATACACCTTTTGCCTCTTCGACGACACGATCAAAAATCACTTTATCGAGAAAGGCGTCTTCCGGGGAATGGGAACGTTGGTTTCTCCCGGCTGTAAGCTCCGTGATCTGGATGAAAAACTGGAGCACTTCCTCGCTCTCAACTCGAAGGAGTTCTTCGGCGCAGACTCCATCGAGGAGCTTGCCCGGAAGATGGAGGTGGATCCCCAGGTGCTCAAGACCACAGTCGAGCGATACAACACATTCTGCGCACAACGATACGACGTGGAATTTGCGAAGGATCCGGAGTATCTCATACCACTCAACGGGCCTCGATTCTATGCAGCCAAAGCGCGTACCTGTTTCCTCGGGACGATGGGAGGGATCAAAATAAACCACAAGACTGAGGCGGTTGACGAGTATGGCACCCCGATCGCCGGTCTCTACGCCGCAGGGCTCGATGCGGGCGGGCTACATGCAGAGAGCTACAGCATGAGGGATACCTCCGGTATCGCTTCCGCATTTGCTATTATCTCGGGCCGGATCGCGGGGGAGAATGCAGCGAGGTATCTGAAAGGATAGCGCCGTTGAGTTTAACCGCGGATTCACGCAGATAAGGCTTCAAGCCAATGCCTATCTGCCTGTATCCGCGTAAATCTGCGGTTAAAGAAATTTCTTTTAATCCGATTCCTGCCTGGAACAACGCAAGTTGACGTAATGCATTTTTGCCGGCAGTTTGTGAGGGCATGCAGGCGGGACAACAGCGGCGGTAAATACCTGATTCCAGATGATCGGGGCATCCAGATTTGAACAGCCAACAACATCGTTATAACGAAATGATGGCAGAATGTGTAACCAGAAATTAACTCGGTTTTTTGTCAAAACAAAGTCATTTTACCCGCATAAACGGCAGGAGTATGTTCGATGCATCGAATTCTCCTTTGTTCGTCGCTTGGAAATGTGTGATCATAAGAGTGGAGGTTGACACATGGCTACCAACTTGTCTCTTGATCCGGAGCTCCTCGAGAAGGCACTTGAGGTTAGTGGAGAAAAGACTAAGAAAGCAGCGGTAACAAAAGCCCTCAAGGAATTCATATCGCGTCGAGAGCAGGGGCGAATCCTGGAGCTTTTCGGTGCCCTGGAATGGGATGAAGATTACGACTACAAGAAGGAGAGATCCCGGTGAACATCCTTGTGGATACCAGCGTCTGGTCTCTTGCCTTGCGTCGCGATTCTCCTTCGAATTGCCTCGAGGTAACTCGCTTAAAAATGGCTCTGAAGGGAGGCGAAGGTGTTTTCACGACAGGACTGATTCTTCAAGAACTGTTGCAGGGATTTCGCGGCCCAAAAGCCAGGCAGAGAATCCTCGAGACGTTCGCAGTCCTGCCCCTGGTTACACCTGAAAGGAAAGATCATATTGCTGCCGCCGATTTGAAAGTAAAGCTGCGGCAGAAGGGAATTCAGGTCGGCACGATAGATGTACTCTTGGCTCAGCTCTGTTTGCGTCATGGCTTGTCCCTATTGTCCACTGACAAAGATTTTGCACACATGAGCCGGTATGTGCCGTTGCCGTTGATGGTCGGCTGATCTGGCAAAGCCTTTATAACTTCCCATTTGGTTTTCTGCCAATTTCAAGCTCTTGTCTGTCGTGCCCAAAAGGATAGATGGACTGCAGTCGGATTGAATCACGATACAATATCCAAACAGCTGTGCTCCACAAAAAACCAATCCGTAGTGCCTCCGGGATTATCTGAGAGTCAGTCTCCTTTCCCTTGAATTCGCATTCAGGAATAGGAAAACAGATTTGGCCCACAACGCGCAAGGCCGTCTGGTTTGGTTTTGAGACCTTCGCTTCGGTTCGGTCCCTCGCCTCCACTCCGGTTCCAAAACCAAATCAGATTCTGCGTTACGGAACGAACAGGAATTCCTGGATTAAAAAAACAAACGCCAAACTGCGCTGAAAGGCCGACGCTCACCCGCCGGTCTAACTCCTTCCCTGCAAACCGATGATGCAGTAATCATTGTCGTGGAAAATCGCAGACCAAACGCGTACAGTTGACAAATTACCACTTATCGGACGCAGCGGAATACCGGTGGGAGGACTTCCCATTGTTGAAAAAGGGCCTTCATTCCATCTAGCGGATCGAGCAGGTCAAGGCGCAGGCGCTCGCGCAAAGGCCGGACTTAAAGGCACAACAGCAGCGGGAGACCAGTGCGAGTTTTTCGTGATTGAGGGGCTTGAAAATATTGATCGCAGCCGTCCTCAGATGTTTGTGGCCAATCACAGCGGCCTGCACGACATCCTCTCGCTGGCCGCACACCTCCCGATTCAGTTTCGGTGGATCGCAAAAAAATCTCTCTTCCAGGTCCCGTTTATGGGGTGGCATATGCTGCGGTCCGGCTATATAGCCATTGACCGGGAAAATCCGAGGGACGCCTCCAGAAGCATCGTGGAAGCTGCGAAAACAATCCACGATGGCATTAATGCAATCGCATTTCCGGAAGGGACCAGGAGCCGGACGGGAGAGTTGGGGAGATTTCACAGCGGCGCATTTTCT